>CAKUTY010000204.1 GCA_934692455.1 uncultured Erysipelotrichaceae bacterium | reverse complement strand
ATACATCTATGTAAGAAAAAGAGAAGCAGGCAAATATAAGTCTAACTACATTGATAAATATAGTGATGAATTATATGCCATGGCAGTTAATCAATCTTTAGAAATACGTACCCTAAAGAAAAGATTAAGACAAATAGAAAAAGAATTAGCTAAACTTGGATACAGTGAAATAGAACTAAGTCCAAGAGTACAATTAAACATTGACTTCGCTCGTGCTAATGTAAAAACACTAATATATGATCAAGCTGTACTGGAAGGTGTTTCTACCACATTCCCACAAACTGAAACAATACTAGAAAACGGCATTGTGAACGGCGTTAAGGCAAGTGATGTTTTAAAGATTTTAAACCTTAAACATGCTTGGGGATTTATAGTTGATCCTGATGTTGTTGCATCACCATCCAACTATTACTTACTAAGTAATATCGCAAGACTAGCAAACGAAGGTTTCTACCAAAATGGAGGCTCAATTCGTAATGTTCCTGTAAGCATTGGTGGTTCTACCTATATACCACCAATCCCACTAGAATTAAGTGTAAAAGAAGATATAGACAACATTATCCATTCAGACATAGAAGACATTGACAAAGCTATAGAACTAACACTATACTCTATGAAAACCCAAATCTTTATCGATGGCAACAAAAGAGCAGCCATCATCTTTGCGAACCACTTCATGATTTCAAAAGGACTTGGACTATTAGTTGTCCCTGAAAACATCGTAAGCGAATTCAAGAGACTTCTAATAGCTTACTATGAAGGAAAAGATGAAGAATCTATTAAAATATTCTTAAAAGAAAAATGTTGGAGACAGTTTTGAATGAACTGTCTTTTAAATTACTCGATAGGCTTCAAATAGAAACCACCATAGAAATCTTCAGTCTTCAACACATTCACAATAACATGAGGATCCTTTTGCCTCATCAAATTAACCATCTCATCAACTTCATAACCACTTACCACCGTATGAAGTAAAGAAATATTTCTACCAGAATAACCACCAACACCATCTACTCTACTCAAACCATGACGATAATTATCCATTAAACACTTAATTACTTCATCAGGATGAGAAGTAGTAATCTGCAAAGTAACACGAGCATAACGATGATAGAAAGTCTCTATTGTCTTTGTCGAAATGAATTGAAACAAGATTGAATAACCAGCATTCTCCCAACCAAACATAGCGCCAAAGATAACAAGCATAGTCGCATTAAACACAAACACATAATTAAAAATTGATTTATTCTTCTTATTACTTACATACAACGCAATAAAATCAGTACCACCAGTAGACGCATTAGCCTTTAAAGCTATCGTTGTCATAATTCCATACAAGGCACCACCAAAGATAATATTCAACAACTTATCATCAAAGACCATACCAAAGCGTAATACTTTAAGAAAGAAGGAAGCTAAAACTACTTCTAATAACGAGAAGAAAGTGAAACGCTTGCTGATGCTCTTGCTACAAAATATCGCAACTGGAATATTTAAAACCAACATGCCAAGAGATGTAGAAAAAGTAAACCCAAAGAAAGTACTTGTAATCTTCTCAATTAAAATCGCAACGCCAGTAAAACCTGAACTCAACAAATTTAACGGTCTCATAAAAATTTGAATAATTGACGCTTGCATAAACGCGGCCACTACAACCGCCACAAAAGTAACTAAATTTCTAAACGTTTTATGACTATTAAGCTCTTTTAAATTCATATACTATTAACAATATTTCTTACTAACTCTTCATCAACCACATCATAATCATTTTGATGAGGCTCACCCACATAACAATAATTCACAAACTTGCCACTTGTTGTTGAATCATTTCTCCAACCCTTACAAGAAGAATGAACCTGACAAATACCAGTTTTTTCCATCATCTCTTTCGCATTAGAAGCATTCATACCACTACCTGCAAGAATCTCTATTCTATCTCCATACTTATCCTGTAAGTACTTAATCATCTCAATGCCATCCATTGCCTTAGGCATCAAACCACTAGTCAATACACGATCAACACCTAATTCAATCAAAATATTCATGGCTTTATCTACATCCTTAACACAATCAAAAGCACGATGGAAAACACCCTCTTTATTAAAAGACTTAATAATATCAACAATTTCTTTAGTTTGTTTAACATCAATCTCACTCTCACTTGTTAAACAACCAAAGGCTATGCCATCAGCACCATTCTCTAACATCAAAGTCACATCAAGCTTCATCGTCTCAAACTCTTCATTTGTATAACAAAAACCTGCTGCCCTAGGCCTTACCATTGCAATAACCTTTAAATCAGTATTCTTCTTAGTCAATATTAAAGAAGCTAAAGAAGGAGTCAAACCCCCTAAATACAAAGCACTATTTAATTCAATTCTTTTAG
>CAKUTY010000203.1 GCA_934692455.1 uncultured Erysipelotrichaceae bacterium | reverse complement strand
TAGCACTTTTAAATTATCCCATGATTGATGAAGAACTAGGAGAGATAGCTATGAATTTTTGGAAAACAACATGGCAAAGTGAAAAGCGTGTACTCTCTTATAACACGCGACTTCTTTTATCATTAACAAATGCAGTTGGGGCGGGAAGAATGAGACAAGCAGCAAGAGAACTAGTTAAGGGATATGTAAATGGCATTGAAAGCGCAGTATTTGATGATGTATTTGAACTATTAGCATGGAACCAAGGCATCGGATTCTTTAGCAGTGAGATTGGTCCTTCAGCATTATTCCAAGCTTATAAACTAATTAAAAATATGGAAAAACGAAATGTTTCTAGAGAAAAAATTTGTGAGACTTTAAAAGAAAAATTTGGTGAAAAAAATCAAGAAACGACAGTAATCAACTAAATGTGATGAATATATAAAAGAGGATAGATATTTTTATTTATGAAAAAAATTTTTACTATTTTGATTTTGTGCTTATGTATTGGTCTATTTACAATGTTCTTTTTGCTGTTTAATGAGAGAATTATTTTTAATCAATATAATAATCATGGTGTTATAGTGGGCACCTTTTCAAATAGTTTTCCATCTAGTGTTACTTATATTTTTACACTAGATGGTAGAGTGCAAAGATTTTTTCAATTTAGCGAAATAGAAGAAGGCACTTTAAAAAGAATAGGTAATTCTAATAAGTATTATGTAAAATTTGGTGATGAAGTTTATATAACTATTTATTATGGTAATTATATAGAATTATCATATAGCAATAATGTTGAAATAATTAACAAATTTAGTGAATTGCCTATTTATAAACAACAATAGATAGTTGTTGTACTTTTGTAATTGCGAATGTTTTATAAAAATATGATTTATGTATCATAAACAAGATACTGATTTAATTGTGATTTATAAGCTTTGTATGTTGATGGTGTTATCATAAAGATAATAAATAAAGGAGTTTAAGCATGGCAAGTGTAAGTTCTGGTATTGTATTAGATGCTAATTTGTTGAATCTAAAAGAGATTAGTCCTTCTCAAATTAGACCTGAAGTAAATGATTTTATGGTGGATGGTGAAACAATCGTTCAATGTTTTATGACAGTTAGAGACCAAGTAATTTTTACAAATAAAAGAATTTTTGTTGTAAATGTTCAAGGTATTACAGGAAAAAAGGTATCTTATTTCTCTTACCCATACTCAAAATTCGTTACTTATGGAATTGAAACGGCAGGACTTTTGGATATAGATAGTGAGTTACTTATCACTATGCAAAATGGTATCCACTTGCAATTTGATTTTAAATCACATGTTGATATCAAAGGAATTATTTCTAATATTCAAAAATATATCTTATAAAGCTTTTGTCAAGTTATAAAAGGCCTTTGTTTTTAGAAAACTACTGAAAACAAAGGCTTTTTCTTATTGTTTCTCAATATAACCACTTATTGGCTCACTATACATGTCTTCGCTAATTGGTTTAAATCTATCTTCATCATAAACATCCATAAAGCCATTAGTAGCCTTATATATCTCATTGGTATCAGTATCATAAACTCTTTCATAACCCAAGATTGCATCACTTTGTTTCTGTGACATAATATCAAAACTTCTATTTCGATTATCCCAAGATGACATAAAACCATCCATTACTTCATTAAAGTTTTTACTTATCTGCATAGCCAAAGCAACCTTTTCATTACTAGCTTGATTAGTAGCAGCCACAAAAGAACTTGAATAATCTAAGCTGCTCATACATTTAGTTAATAATGATTCATAGTCCACAAAAGAATCCTTAACTGTTGTAATGGCTATGATGTTGTAAACCATATAATAGCCACCATCTACTTGTTCAAGAACATAATTATTCACATTTCCAGTACCTATTGGAAAACTGCCAAAGTCACATACTGAAGCTGCAAATAAGCCTTCACCTTCTTTTCCATTAGAACTAAAAGTAGCCCTCAATAAGGAATCACCATAAGCATAGGCACTTAAACTAGAATTAGATGGATAAGTTTCAATCACATTAAAGTTACCAAAATTTGGGAATTCATATCCATAATAGGTATTATCCGCATTATTAAGAAAATCAATAAATTCATTAAATGTTTGATAAAAACCTTCGGTAGAAGGATTATATAAAACTGGAGCACCACCTATAATAGCACTAGCACCACCCTGTGCAATCCAAGCTTGTTTCCCCTCTTCACAGTGGAACAAAGGTTCTGCCTTTAATAAGACAAACATTTCATTTAAAGGTTCATTTGGATCGTAAACCCTAATCGTATGATAAATATTATAACCAGCATATGTTACCATCCAACCTTTAGGAATAGTGATACTGAAGTCATTATTATGATATACTTCTGTTTCTACTTGATCGGTTCTTACAA
>CAKUTY010000202.1 GCA_934692455.1 uncultured Erysipelotrichaceae bacterium | reverse complement strand
GACTCATCCAACGTAAATTGCCAAGATAGTGAATATAGTCACTTATCATGTCCTTATTTAAACCTGGAACACCATCACCTATTACATAATGACCCCACTCAATCTCTTGACGAACACCTTCTTTCATCATAGAACGAAGCATTTCTATATTTTCTTCTGTAAAAAGCTCAGGATTTTCCTTCTGTAGTTCGCTGATGATATTGCGAAACAACCAAAGATGAGTATTCTCATCACGATTTATATAACGAATTTCCTGTGCTGAACCAGGCATTTTGCCATTTCGTGACAAGTTATAGAAAAACATAAAACCACTATAGAAGTAGATACCCTCTAAAATAAAGTTAGCCATCATCACACGCAATAGTGTTAAAGGGTCTTTTTTCACCTGAAACTCATTATAACAATCACCAATAAAAGTATTACGCCTTAAAAGATGCTCATCATTTTTCCATTGATACAAGATGTCATTTCTTTCCACAGGCGAACAAATAGTATCTAACATATAACTATAACTTTGAGAGTGGACACATTCCTGAAATGTCTGAATTGATAGACAAAGATTAACTTCATTTGCGGTAATATACTCGCCAATGTTTGGTAAGTTGGCAGTTTGTATCGAATCAAGAAAAACTAAAAAGCTTAGAATCTTATCATATGCAGTGCGTTCTGTTTTCAATAAGTTTGGATAATCTTTAACATCTTGAGAAAGATTAATCTCCTCAGGTATCCAAAAGTTATTCATAGCCTGACGATACCAATCGCTAACCCATGGATACTTCATATTATTAAAATCATTTAGATTTGTAGTATTGCCACCAATCATCCTACGAAGACGTACATCAATGTCTCCATTGGGATTAAAAAGTGGTTTTTTCTTAATTTCTTTCATATTACCCTCCTTACGCTGAACAACTATCACAATCCTCTACTTCAAGCGATTTACTGCGGACATAGTATATGGTTTTTACACCAGCCTTCCATGCTTCAATATATAGATTAAGAACCTGACGCATCGTAAATTCATTAGTAATATAAAGATTCATACTTTGAGCTTGATCAATATGACGCTGACGCACACCAGCTGCCTTTATAGACCAAGTTTGGTCAATTGTGTGAGCTGGCTTATAATACCACCATGTATTAATAGAAAGCTCAGGAGCCACTCTAGGTAACATGCTGCCCTTCTTTTCTTCAAGAAAAAAACGTTTCATAACTGGATCAACACCAGCTGTTGTACCAGACAATACTGAAGTACTAGATGTAGGTGCGATAGCTAAAAGATAAGCGTTACGCATTCCATTTTCACAAACACTTCTTTGTAAGTCTTTCCACTTTTCTAAAGTATAGCCACGCTTTTTAAAATAATCACCATTTTGCCAATCACTACCATCAAATAATTTATAAGCACCTCTTTCAATAGCTAAAGCATTGTCCACTTTAATAGCAGCAAAATTAATACGTTCAAACACCTCATCTACAAACTTTAAGTGTTCTTCACTCTCCCACTTAATATTTCTTTTTGCGAGCATATGATGATAACCACTAACGCCAAGACCAATACTACGATATTTTTGATTAGTCAGTCTTGCATATTCTAAAGGATAAAAATTTAGATCAATGACATTATCCAAAACACGCACAGCTGTTTCCACTGTTTTCTCTATATACTCCTCATCTTCCACTGGAAGATTACCAAGAGAAAGACTTGCAAGATTACATACTACAAAGTCACCAGGTCTTGTAGTAGTTAATAGGACAGTATCACCGTTTTCAACAGAAATATTCGTTGATACATATTCAATAGGAGCCATGTTTTGTGCAATCTCTGTACACAAATTAGAACAATAAATCATACCAGCATGTCCATTAGGATTCATTCTATTAACAGTATCACGATTAAAAGCGAAAGGTGTCCCTGTTTCAACTGCACTACGAAGAACTAGACGCACAATATCTTTTACAGAAACTGTTCGCTTAGAAATATGCGAATCATTTACACAATCATAATATCTTTTTTCCCACTCCTCCCCATAGTAGTCCTCAAGAGAATAGCCCTTAACAGCCAATATTTCATGTGGACACATTAAATACCAAGGAGCATCAATATTCTCTTCTGCCAACTTCCAAAATAAATCAGGATAACATACAGCAGGAAAAACATCATGAGCCTTCATACGATCATCACCATTATTAGTGCGAAGCTGTAAAAACTCAGGCAAATCCTTATGCCATACATCAAGATAGACAGCCACAGCACCCTGACGCATACCAAGCTGGTCAACCGCCACTGCTGTATCATTAACTAAACGAATCCATCGAATAACACCACCTGCAGCACCCTTAAAACCACGAATAGTACTACCGGTTGCCCTTACTTTACCAAAGTACATTCCCATACCACCACCAAGCTTAGAAACTTTGGC
>CAKUTY010000201.1 GCA_934692455.1 uncultured Erysipelotrichaceae bacterium | reverse complement strand
CTATAGTGCTTATTTCGTTTACAATATAAGCACAAAAGGATGGTGATTATATGAATTATAAATTAGATGAATTAGATTATTTAACACCATCAATGGCTAAAGAGAATGGTGTTTCTAAATGGAAGTTTTACAAGTACATAAAAGATAATGATGGTGTTGAGAAGGTATCTCATGGTATGTATGCCAATAAAGATACTTGGGTAGATAATTTATATGTGCTACATCAAAGATGTCCTAAGGCGGTATTCTCGCATGATGAAGCTTTCCATTATCATGACTTATGTGATAGAGAACCAATCGTTAATACCTTAACTATTTATAGTGGTTATAATGCCCATAGATTAAAGGCAAGTACAAATTGTAAAGTATACACCGTAAAGAAAGAACTATTAGATGTTGGCAAAATCACAGTCACTGATAATTATGGTAATCAAGTACCAATGTACAACCTAGAAAGAACAATCATTGATTTATTTAGAAGCAGAAATAGCACCGAAATTAACGAGTTTGTCACCGTATTAAAAACATACTCTAAAAGAAGAGATAAGAATCTTCATCTTCTTTCAGAGTATGCTGAACTTTTTCACGTATCTAAGTTTGTTAGACAGTATATGGAAGTTTTACTTTAATAAATCAACCACATCAGCCTTGGATCTAAAGCCTGTTTGTCTATTAACTAGTTCACCATTCTTGAATACAAGTAATGTTGGAATACTAGCAACATTGTATTTAGCAGCTAAGTCCATGTGAGCATCTACATCAATTTTGCAGATTTTGAATTCATCATGTTCATCAGCAATCTCATGTAAGATTGGAGATAACATCTTGCATGGACCACACCATGTCGCATAGAAGTCTACTAGCACAGGAATATCGCTGTCTAATACTTCTTCTTTAAAGTTTTCAATATTTACGTTTTCATTAATTTGACTCATTTTTATGTACCTTCTTTCTTTTTACACCCTTATCATAATACTTATTAAAGGATATGTATGTGATTAAGTCACAAAAAGATGTTGAATTTTCAGTTATCATGTGCTAACTTAAGTATGAAAAAAAGAAAGGAAGTAAATTATGAAATTTAATAAATTAGGAGCTTTTGCATTAGGTACTTTGTTTGGTACAGCAGGCATCAAAGCATTAAGCAGCAAAGATGCTAAGAAAGTATATGTGCACACTACTGCAGCAGCCTTACGCGCAAAAGAAAGCGTTATGACAACTGTAACAACAGTTCGTGAAAATGCTGAAGACATCTTAGCAATGGCTAAGGACATTAACGACGCTAGAGCTAAGGAAGAGAGCGAAGAACTTATTGAAGATAAGAATTAAAAGAAGCTGCCACAATGGCGGCTTCTTTATTAGGAATTACTACTATGAAATGTAAAATTTTATATAAATCAAAAAATAGATTAAGAGTGCATCTTTTCCACAGCAACATGTCATTATTAGAAGCGGATATTATAGAGTACTATTTTAGAAATATACCACAAGTAAAAGATGTTCAAGTATTTGATAGAACAAGTGATGTAGTTGTTTTGTTTAGAGGTGATATTAATGAAATTATTAATGCCTTTGCCTCATTTCACATGAAAGACATTAATAATTTAAGTCTTGTACCTACTCATACAACAAGAGAATTAAACAGAAAATATGAGAACAAACTAGTGAACACAATATGTATCCACTATATTACAAAATTCTTTTTCCCTCTTCCAATCAAAAACTTTTTAACCCTCATCAATTCATTCAAGTACATTAAAGAAGGACTTAAGGCCTTATTTACTAACGGTTTAACCGTTCCCGTACTAGATGCTACGGCAGTAAGTGTATCTATGTTACAAAGTAACTATAATACTTCTTCTTCCGTTATGTTTATGTTGAGAATTGGCGAAATAATGGAAGAATGGACCCACAAGAAATCTGTAGCTGACTTAGCTAGCGCCATGTCCTTACATATTGAAAAAGTATGGTTAAAAACCAATGAAGGTGAAGTACTTATCGATGTTAATGATGTTCAACTAAATGATCAAATTATTGTTAGAACAGGAAATATTGTTCCGTTTGATGGTGTTGTTCTAAGTGGTGAGGCAAGTATAAATCAAGCTTCAATAACCGGAGAATCTTTACCTATCATAAAGAAAGAAGGAAGCTATGTTTACGCTGGTACCGTTGTTGAAGAAGGTGAATGCATCTTTGAAGTTGACAAGTTAAGTGGCCAAAGTAAATACAATCGTATTATGGAAATGATTGAAAGCGGTGAGAAACTAAAGTCCAAGAGTGAAGATTATTCTTCTAAGCTAGCAGACCATTTAGTTCCATATACTTTCTTAGCTAGTTTTTTAACTTATTTATTTACAAGAAACACAACTAAGGCTTTAGCTGTATTAATGGTTGACTTCTCTTGTGCCCTAAAGTTATCAATTCCAATAGC
>CAKUTY010000200.1 GCA_934692455.1 uncultured Erysipelotrichaceae bacterium | reverse complement strand
ATACTAAGTGATGTAAACCTGTAGGAATTAGTAAACGTTCTAACATACCATATAGGAATAAACCAAAGGCACCACTACTAGCAATCACATTAGTTAATGCAGAAATACCATGTTGAACAACTGGCCATACATAACATGTAGCTACACCCATTAAGATTGAAACGCCAACCATACAAGTGAAAGAGAAACGAGTTCCTGAATACATACTCCAATATCCCTTAAATGATGCATCACATGTCTTATTGAATACATACCCTGTTAAGCAGCCAAGAATGATACCTGAGAATACGCCCATATCTGTAACTTGGAAACCTAATACTGTTGATTGGCCTGTACCATATAAACCTAACATCGGATTAGCTTCAGCAAGTAAACCATTTGTAGACAATGTTGTATTATTAGCTACTAGGAACATGAAATAAGCCATTAGACCAACCATCGCAGCCTGATGCTTATCCTTTTTAGCTAAAGCAGCACCAATACCTACCGCAAAGACAAGGCCAAGGTTATTAATAATAACCATGATACATTGGTACAACAAGTTACCAACCAGTTGAATAGGACCCCATCCTAAGAAAGGTAATAAACCTACAACCGCATTGTTAGTAACAAGCACACCAACAACAAGAATCATACCTGCCACTGAAATATAGCTTAGCGGCTGTACCATCGCCTTAGAAAACTTCTCTAAAGCACTCATAATTTTTTCTTTCACTTTTTCTTCCTCCTTCTTAGTGAAATAAAAATAGGCAAGACTAATAAATACTAAAAACTAGTATCTAATGGTCTTGCCTACTTAAAGTAACAATCCTAATATAAATTTTTAATGCAGAAATCTCAACAAGTGAACCAACAAGTACACCTTCTCCTGCTTAGACAACTTATATCCAAACTTATCTTGAATATAATCATCTATTTTCTCAATGCACGATTTACACTCTGATTTTTTACTAATCAACAAATCATACATATCATCTAGCTCAACTATATTCTCATTTTCATGATAGATAACACGATTAGCCAAGAACTTTAAATGTGTCATCAGTCTAGTTGTATCTAGATTCTCTTTATCAAAGGTAATATTAAATTGTTCCTTAATAATATCCAATATTCCCCTAATAAATATAAGCGTATCAGAAATATCTTGAGTTGAAGCCTTAGTTGAAGAGTTAATAATATGAAGAGCTATAAGCCCAGCTTCATCCTTAGGTAATCGTACCTTCAACATCTCTTCAATCCTATCAAGAGCCCATAATCCGATTTGATATTCCTTACGATATAAGTAAGAAATCTCCGAATTCAAGAAATTACTCAAATTAGCATCCTTGTAATATCTCTCAACCGCAAAATAGATATGATCGGCTAGTGCTATAAGAATTTGATTATCCAAAGAAACATTCAATTCTCTTGTAGCCTTTTGTGCAATCATCTCAGCGATTTGGAAATACTCAATAGGAACATCGTCTAATAGTTCTTCGAACTTACTTAACTGATCATCTTTGATAAAAAATATCTTCTCTATCTTAGCCTCATCAATTAAATCCCCTGGCTTTTTACCAAAACCAATACCAGATCCTTGAACAATAGCCTCTTTATCATCAGTTCTCGTCGCTACAACATTATTGTTGTATACCCGAATCACCCTCATCGATATCCCCCTTTTTCTTTAAAAAAGACCTACCAAAAAACAAGTGTCTATTGGGTAGGTCTTGCCTAATTAAAGTAACAATCCTATTTGATAATCTGATTACGATTTAAATTATAGCAATTCCCGAACAAATGTCAACGCTTTCTTTTTAGAAATTTTTCACAACTTTTTCTTAACAAGAACATATTCATCAGTCCTTAGCACTTCTTTAAATCCATGTTTAAGAAACAAATAAATAGATGGATTATCAATAGCTATATCATCATATAGCTCCACAACACCATTATTCTTTGCATATTCGCATAGTAAAGATAAACCCTGATACCCATATCCTTTTCCTCTATATGGCGCATAGATAATTACATCCGCAATATATATTTCTCTTTCTAAATCATAGTAATAAGCTACTTCACCTACAAATGTATCATCATCACAAATATAGCGATAGAAATGCTTATCATCCCTCATCCACCTTTGATACCAACTATCCCATTTAGGCACAGGAAAAGCTATAGTCCCATGATTATAAGACATAGTATCCTCATCAGACATCATCTTCTCTTTGAACCATAAATCTTCTATTTTTGGTTTGTATTATTTAATCATTTATTATCTCTTTCTAATATCATCAAACCTGCTTCATACAGATTTCTATACGTCCTATCAGGAAACAAAGATAGATACTCTTAAACTAAAGAAAAATCTATTTCCTCTTTTTCTACATAATCATTTAATTTATTCTTATATTCATCACCAATCACTTCACTATATCTATCAATTATACTAGTAGATATAGTAAAAGAGTTTTTATTATTTTAAAT
>CAKUTY010000199.1 GCA_934692455.1 uncultured Erysipelotrichaceae bacterium | reverse complement strand
CTTTGTACCAAACATTAATTTATTAGTTTCTATGTACGTTAGGAAAGAAGCGCTTTTGTCTTCTCAAATAGAAGGAACTCAATGTACCCTCGATGATATATTTGATCCTTTGATAGAAGAAAATACTAATCAAAACGTTTCAGATGTTGTTAACTATATCAAAGCTACTGAATACGCCTTAGATAGACTTAATACCCTTCCTTTATGCAATAGATTAATTAAAGAAGCACATAGAATACTCATGGAAGGAGTAAGAGGACAAGAAAAAAGCCCTGGAGAATTCAGATATTCTCAAAACTGGATTGGTGGTCAAAATAGTAATATCAAAACAGCTCGCTACATACCGCCCAATGTCTTAGACATGCAAGAAGCTATGTCAGACTTGGAAAAATACATTAACAGTGATGACTCATTAGACCCTTTAATACAGGCTGCTTTAATACATTATCAATTTGAAACCATTCACCCATTTTTAGATGGTAATGGTAGAATTGGACGCTTATTAATAACACTATTCTTGATAGATAAGAAAGTAATAAGCTGTCCTGCATTATATATTTCTTATTTTCTAAAAATTAACCGTATTGAATATTATGACCGTATGAGTCAAGTAAGAAAAACAGGAGATTATGAACAATGGATTCTATTCTTTTTACAAGCACTTGCTGATTCTAGTAGTGACGCTATTGATACGATAGACAAGCTAACTAAACTTCATAATAAAAATATTAATATACTTGATGATATTTCACCAAGACAAAAAGCCAATGTTCTTAAAGTGTTTAACTATTTAGAAAAGAATCCTATTATTGATATACAAAAGACAGCTAATGCCCTAAACTTGTCATATAACACTGTAGCCAAGGCTATATTATTATTGATTGATAAAGGAATTCTTAAGCAAAGTGCTAAATCAGGTAAGACCAAGATATATTCTTACTTTGATTATCTAGATATTCTAAGAAAAGATACTTAACTTGCCCTTAGAATTGATGTGTTTTTAGAGGCAAACAAAGTGTTTAGAGATATATGCCCTTAATTTGCATGTATTTTTAAGGGCAACTATAATAAAAACATGATAAACAAACTACAAGAAGCTATTAATAAAGCACATAAAATTGTCTTTTTTACTGGAGCTGGCATGTCAACAGACTCTGGAATTCCAGACTTTAGATCGAATACTGGTCTATACAAAAACAATAAACATGCTGAAGAAATAATATCCCATTCTTTCTTTATGCAAGATCCAAAAACTTTCTATGAATTCTATAAAGATAAGATGGTTTATGAGAATGCCAAACCTAATTATGGTCACATGTTTATTGCCAAGCTTCAAGACACAAAAGATGTAACAGTTGTCACTCAAAACATTGATGGACTACATACCATTGCTGGAAGTAATAAAGTATACGAGCTACATGGTTCTATCTTTAGAAATCATTGTATGAAATGTAATAAGTTTTATACACTAAGCGATATCCTAAAACAAGATGGTGTTCCTCATTGTGAATGTGGTGGCATCATTAAACCTGATGTAGTCTTATATGAAGAAGCACTAGATAATAAGACTATCGAACAATCAGTAAACGCTATACACAATGCTGATTTAATGATTATCTTAGGCACTTCATTGAATGTCTATCCAGCCGCAGGACTTGTTAGATACTTTAGGGGAGATACTCTTGCAATCATCAATAAAGAGCCAACTAAATCAGATGAATACTGTGATATCGTGATTCATGACTCTATTAGTGAAACTTTTAAGAAAATTCATCTATAATTATAGATAAGGAGTACGTAATTAATATATATGAAAAAAACATTAGTAATCTTAGCTGCGGGTATGGGATCAAGATACGGCGGACTTAAGCAAGTTGACACTCTTGGTTCAAACGGTGAATCAATTATTGATTTCACTATCTATGATGCAATTAAATCAGGTTTTGAAAAATTATTTCTAATCATTAGAAAAGAACACGAAGAAATCTTCGAAGAACACATCGTAAAGAAAATTAGGCCATTCATCGAAGTAACTTATGCGTTTCAAGACATCAACGATATCCCAGAAGGCAACACAGTTCCTGAAGAAAGAAAGAAGCCTTGGGGAACAACACATGCTCTACTTGCTTGTAGAAACATTCTAAAAGACGATCCATTTGTTATTTGTAACGCAGATGACTTCTATGGACGTGACGCTTTTGAAAAAGTAAGCAAATACTTTGACGAAACAACTGAAGACAACGAATACTGCATGGTTGGTTATAAAGTAGAAAATACTTTATCAGACAACGGTACAGTTACTCGTGGTGTTTGTCAAAAAGATGAAAACAATTATTTAACTTCAATCAAAGAAGTTATGAACATTAAATGGAACGACAACCATGATGGTGTTGAATTTGAAGAAGATGGTACATACCTTCCTCTTGAAATGGGAACTCCAGTATCAATGAACTTCTGGGGCTTCAAGCCATCTGTTATTGGTAAACTAC
>CAKUTY010000198.1 GCA_934692455.1 uncultured Erysipelotrichaceae bacterium | reverse complement strand
ATAAATACGGTATTGAACCTTTGGTTACGATGTTGCACTATGATTACCCATTAGATATTTGCGAAAAATTAAATGGTTTTGAATCTAGAGAAACAATTGAATTATTTGAAAAATACGTAAGAACAATCGTTACCAGATATCATAAAAAAGTTAAATATTGGTTGACTTTTAATGAAATTAATATGACTCTTCAAAGTATTTCTACTTGTTCTGGTGCAATGCCTGATCATTCTTTGAATAATTTAACTGAGGTTCAATTAAAATTCGATGCTATTCACAATATGCTATTAGCTAGTGCTAAAGCTGTAGCTATCGCAAGAGAAATTGATCCAAGTCTTAAGCTAGGAAACATGGTTTGGAAACAATTGTATTATCCAAAGACAGTTAAACCAGAAGATACATTGCAACAAAGATTTGATATGCATTTAAACTATTATTTCTTTGATATTCAATGTAAGGGTAAGGTTCCTTATTATTTGGATCGTTATTTCGAACAAATGAATATTGAAAGAAAATATAGTGAGGATGATTTAAAAGCTTTAGAAAAAGGCAAAGTTGATTTCATCTCGTTTAGTTGGTACATGTCTAACATTTCAGAATATCAAGGCGAACCAATGAAGCCAACAGGTTTATTGCCTGATATGGATAGAAATAATCCATATTTAAAAGCAACAGCTTGGGGATGGATTGTTGACCCTGTAGGCTTAAGAATTTGTCTTAACCAATTGTATGAAAGATATGAATTACCTATTTTCATCGCAGAATTTGGAATCGGATTATATGAAAAGCCTGATGAAAATATGCATATTCATGATCAAGAAAGAATTGAATTTGTTCGTAATAATTTACTACAAGTTAAAGAAGCTATCAAAGATGGTGTTGATGTCTTTGGCGCTACTTATTGGGGTTGGATTGATTTGGTTTCATCTTCAACTTCTGAAATGACTAAACGTTACGGATTTGTATATGTGGATGCCGATGACCACGGTAATGGTACTTATAATAGATACAAGAAAGATTCATTCTATTGGTACAAAAAAGTTATCGAAAGCAACGGTGTTGATTTAGATTGATAATCTTTATAAACAAGGTATAACTGCAAAGATATACCTTGTTTTATCATTTATCTTATCAATTATTGATAAGATAAATGATAGGTTAAATGATAAGATAAATGAGAAGTTAAATATGAAAAGATGTAAGTGGTGTAATGAGAATAATCCCCTATATGTTGATTATCATGACCATGAATGGGGAGTATTAAATATTGATGATAAGTATCTCTATGAGATGTTGATACTTGAGTCTTTTCAGGCTGGTTTGTCTTGGGAGTGTGTACTTAATAAAAGAGAAGCATTTAGAAAAGCCTATGATGATTTTGATATAGATAAGGTTATTAAGTATTCTGATGATAAGTTTAATTCTTTGATTAATAATAAAGATATTATTAGGAATAAATTAAAGATAAAGGCTAGTATTAATAATTCAATTATCTTTAAAAGCATTCAAGAAGAATATGGAAGTTTCTATAAGTATCTATGTACTTTTTGGGATGGGAATATCATTTATGAGAATGATAGGACAACTAATGAATTATCAGATTTAATATCTAAGGATTTATATAGAAGGGGTATGAGGTTTGTTGGCTCTGTGATTATTTATTCTTATTTGCAAGCTGTTGGTATTATTAATTCTCATGAGGATGACTGTTTTAAAAGAAACAAGACACAGTGTGTCTCGAATTGACTTTTACATAATTTTGATATCTTAGATAATGTATAATAGTGGGCATGATAAAGATTATTGCGAGTGATTTAGATGGGACTTTATTGTATAACGGTCATTTATCAGAGAATAACTATAGGGCTGTTAAACAATTACAAGAGAATGGTATTGAGTTTGTGGTAGCTTCTGGTAGAAATATTACCGAGGTTAAGATGTTGGATTTCAAGGATATAGAATGTTCTAAGGTTTTAATCAATGGGACTATCGTGGTTGATAAGGACTATAATTTGATTTCAGCTGATTATTTAAAGCGTGATGAATTAGATTTATTGTTGGCTTATATAGATGAATATAAGGTGGGTACTATTTTCTATGGTATTGAAGAAAGATATGGCTACAACATTGATATTATGAATGATAGCTTTAAGGATGATCCTGATGTCTTTGGCAATGCTTTCTTTAAGGGTTTAGTTGAAATCAAGAATTTAGATGAAATAAAGGCTAATATTTGCAAGGTAGAGATTATGGATGGTGTTCGTTTCGAAATGTTGAAGGAAATGGGTGATAAGATATTGGCTACTAAGAAGTTTGGAGTTACTAGCTCTAATAGAAATAATATCGAGGTTACTTTGCCTTTTGTGGATAAGTATTATGGTCTTAAGAAGATATTAGAGAAGAATGCTTATAAGGATGATGAAGTAGCTATCTTTGGTGATAGTGATAATGACTTTGAGTTGTTTGAAAATGTAACTGAATCTTATGCCATGGGTAATGCTAATGAT
>CAKUTY010000197.1 GCA_934692455.1 uncultured Erysipelotrichaceae bacterium | reverse complement strand
GGAAAAGTATAGTGATCTTGTTAAGGAGATTGAAGAGAAACAAATTTTATCTGATGAGCTAGTTGCGAAGTTGAAAGATGCTACTGCTGCTATCTTAAAAGATTATAAAGAAATTTATGGTGCTTAATTATGGCAGGAAATAAAGCAGCTATTAAATCTAGAATTAAGTCAATTAATTCTACTAAGAAGATCACTGGTGCCATGGAACTTATTTCTAATGTCAAATTGACAAAGAATCGTTCTTTGATGCTTAAGAATAGAGCCTATGCAGGTGCTTTGGAAGATATGGTTGCGAATATGCTTAGTGGTGAGATGATTAGTGAAAATGATTATCTAACTTCTAAGGATGCCAAAGAAAAATTATATTTTGTGTTTACAAGTGATATGGGCTTGTGTGGTGGTTACAACATCAACATTGAAAAGCTTATTAAAGAGACTGTTTCTAAAGACGACTATATTATCTTTATTGGAAACAAGAGCTATGCTTCTATTAAGAAACTTGGCTACAACATCATTAATGAGATGACAAGCTCAGATACTGCCGATTATATGCTTATTAAAGAATATGCAGATATGGCACTAGATATGTATCGCTTGAACAAGATTAATTCAATTAATGTTATCTACACTTGTTTTGTCAACAACATCAACTTTAAGGCGACAGTGTTCTCAGTGTTGCCAGGTGAGAGTAAGACTGATGAAAAAAGAGAATATAAACAAATTGAATTTGAACCAAGTGCTGATGAGATCCTTAAGGATTTAATTCCGATGATGGTTGAAAATCAAATCTATTCTAAGTATCTTGAGTCTAAGACAAGTGAACATGGTAACCGTCGTTTTGCGATGGAGAATGCAACTGATAACGCTAATGAGCTTACAGATAACTTATTGTTAGCTTATAACCAGGCAAGACAGGCCGCAATTACTCAGGAGATTACTGAGATTGTTTCTGGCGCTGATGCCCTATAGGAGAAATAAATGGAAAATATTGGAAAAGTAGTACAAATTATTGGTCCGGTAATTGACGTTCGCTTTAGTGGTGATAATTTACCTAATCTTCATAATGCGATCAAGATCGAAAAGGGAGATGGTACTTACCTTACAGTTGAAGTAGCTCAACACGTTGGTGATGATGTTGTTAGAACTATTTCAATGGGAGCTACTGATGGATTTGTTCGTGGTGCTAAGGCTATCGACACAGGAAGTCCTATTTCAGTTCCAGTTGGTGATGCAGTACTAGGTAGAATGTTTAATGTCTTGGGTGATCCAATTGATGGCTTATGTGAGGTTGTTACTGATAAGTATATGCCAATTCACCGTAATGCGCCTTCTTTTGATGAACAAAAGACAAGTGCCGAGATCTTAGAAACAGGTATTAAAGTTATTGACTTACTATGTCCTTATGCAAGAGGTGGTAAGATTGGTCTATTCGGTGGTGCCGGTGTTGGTAAGACCGTATTGATGCAAGAATTAATCCACAATATTGCGACTGAACATGGTGGTCGTTCTGTTGTTGCTGGTGTTGGTGAAAGAACAAGAGAAGGCAACGACATGTATTTTGAAATGAAAGAATCAGGAGTTCTTGATAAGACTGTACTAGTTTATGGTCAGATGAATGAACCACCTGGTGCTAGAATGAGAGTTGCCCTAAGTGGATTAACTATGGCTGAATATTTCAGAGATGTAGAGAAACAAGACGTTCTATTATTCATCGATAACATCTTTAGATTCACTCAAGCAGGTAGTGAGGTTTCTGCCCTTCTTGGTCGTATGCCAAGTGCTGTAGGTTACCAACCAACTCTAGCTACTGAAATGGGACAACTACAAGAAAGAATCACTTCTACAAAAGAGGGTTCTATCACTTCAGTACAAGCAATTTATGTTCCAGCTGATGACTTGACTGACCCAGCTCCAGCTACAACTTTCTCACATCTAGATGCTAAGACAGTTCTAGATAGAGGTATTGCAGCCCTAGGTATTTATCCAGCTGTTGACCCACTTGAATCAAGTTCAAGAATGCTTGATCCACTTATTGTGGGTGAGGAACACTATAAGGTTGCTAGAGGCGTTCAAGAATTACTTCAAAGATATAAAGAGTTACAAGATATTATCGCAATCCTAGGTATGGATGAATTATCTGAGGAAGATAAGATTATTGTAAATCGTGCTAGAAGAGCTCGTAACTTCTTGTCTCAACCTTTCTCTGTAGCTACTCAATTCTCAGGTCTTGAGGGTAAGTATGTTAAGATTGAGGATACCGTTAGAAGCTTCAAGGAACTTCTTGAAGGTAAGTATGATGATCTTCCAGAACTTGCATTCATGTCTGTAGGTGCTATTGAAGAAGTAAGAGAAAAAGCTAAGGTACTTTCAAATGATTAAGGGTCAAATCGTAACTCCTCATGGTTTATATAAGGAGTTTGAGACGCCTTTTATCAATATCACTTCTAAGGATGGTGAAAGAGGTATCCTAGAGCACCATGTTCCTGTTTGTTTCATGTTAGATATTGGAAAACTAG
>CAKUTY010000196.1 GCA_934692455.1 uncultured Erysipelotrichaceae bacterium | reverse complement strand
GGGTTTAACCCAAGAAGAGTTAGCCAATAAATCTAAAGTATCTAGAAATTTAATTGCCCGTTTAGAGACAGGAGAATTAAAGTCTTGTTCTACTAATACACTTGAAAAATTAGCAGTAGCTTTAGAGACATCAATTAATAATCTTTTTTTTGATGAATAAGTTTAAAACTTTAAACAAATAGGTTCTCCGTTCCAAATGAGGTAGTTAGTTGAATATTACACCCTTTATTTTCATACGTACACAATCACTACTAACTACTTCACCTGGAATGAAGAACTAATGAAAGGAGATAACAAAATGAAAATTGCAAAACCTATACCTAGTAGACAATTAGAGATCCTGGACCAAGATTATATTTCTATTGATGAGATTAGCGAATTGTATGGATGTAGTAGGAACATGGCTAGTAGATATCACAAGGAGATATTGAATGAGCTTAAGGAAATGGGTAAGAAGCCAATGATTAGGGGCAGAAGTGAATTGATTCCTCTTGATGCAATGCTTAAGAAGTATCCAATGAATTACAAGAGAATTCAAAGGGCGGTTGAAAGAGCACTGAATGAGCCTAAGGTTATAAAGCTTAATTTTAATGAATGTGATGTAGCTTCTTAGGGAATTAACAATTGGTGTTCTTCGTACCAAATGAGGCAGTTAACAAGTGTAACGATAACAAATGACAAAGCAGTAACTAGTAGTTGAAATCTGGCATAAGAAATTTTAAATGATTCTCCAAGTATAAATTAGTTGGTTAGCTGCTTCACTTGGTGCGAAGAATTAGGATGATAACAAAATGACAATTAAAAAAGCCGAGCGTTATTCGGAAGGCACGGCTTAGTTAGAATTGATAAAAATTCTAACTCCATTATAGCAATAAAAAGGAGTAAGAAAATGATTGATAATTATGCAAACAAATTATTTGAAGAGAGTGGGTTGTCTTATAAAGACATCACTCCAACGGCTTTCAATCAGTTAGTAGAAATACTTAAACGTGAATTGGATGTGGCTATTAAGAACAATGAATGTAACTGTAGTTCTATGCATGTAAATAGAATTATTAGTTATTTCAAGACTGAGGGAGGCTTGAAATATGGAAAAGTGACCCTTGCTTCTAATTATTTTAATAATCGTGCTGCAGTTACTTTCTATGATGATCCAGAACAAACAATAAGTCTATGTTCCTGGGCTGATGATACTAATGCAGCGCCAATTAAGAAGGCATTTAGTGAGTGGGTTAAGTATCTAGAGGTCAATAAGTAATGAATAGTCAGGATGCAAGACAAGCTTTTAAGGATGCAGGGTTAACTTATCAAAAGATTAAAGAGACTGATATTAAAGTTCTTCGTGCAATGTTAGCTCTTGAGTATCTTAAGGCTTCAATAAATAGAGAATTAGAAACAAACTCTTTAAATGTTGATGATTATCGATTCAATCCTAAATTGGATGGATCAATGGAGTTTGCCAAGATTTATATCAATTCATTGATTTTTACAAGGAAGAAAGACTTAATCACTTTCTATGAAGATGGCCACATTAAGTTCTGTGAGTGGGCTAGTGAGGCTAATAAGGCTCCAGCATTAAGAGCCTTCGTTAAATGGACTAAATTAATAGGAGATACAAAATAATGAATGAAATTACACTAACAATCAAGAATTGGTCAAATGACGAATTAAAAAAATTTAATAAAAAAGATTATAGAAAATGTGACAAGGATATTGTCGAGGAATTAGCTTTGTTAATTTCTCAATATGGTGATGATAACTTATCTAAAAATGATTATAAGTGGATGTTACTAGAGAATTTATCAGAGAAGCACATACTTAATTCAGTTCATATGATCATGTTATTTAATCATGAACACTTTGATGATTTCTTTGAATATGCTGAAGAGTATTTAAACAAACTGTACCAGGAACTAAAGGCAGTAATATTGGAGGACAACAACAAATGAATAAGTATGAACTAAGAATATTGGGGCTGTTTATTATCACAATATTTGTTCTTAATTGGGGAATGTTTGCTGATGTGGAGGTGATGTTAGTGTTCTCGCTTCCAACAGTTATTATGCTTATCTTGTTTTGCCTTGTAATGGAGCTTAAAAGCAAGAAAAGATAATTGATCATTTAGATTCTTCAGTATAGAGTCACTCATTAGTTCCAATAGTTCTTACTAATTGTGTGTAAGGGATTAGTAAGTAAGTTGGCCAAGATTTAGAGTTGTTTAATTAATTAGATTCTGGACATACAACTAACAATTCTAAAGTCTACTGCTCGCCCTAATGGGTGGCTCTATGCTGAATGAATCTACTTAAGAGGTATATATGGGTAGTTATAAGAGAAAAGGTGAAATAACCATTTCTATTGATGAATATGACCGTTTAAAGAGTATGGATGATTTAACTCATAAACAAAGGTTCACGATAGATAGAGTGAAAAGAGATTTGAATGCTATGACTGTTAAGGCTTCAAACTTTTCTAAGAAGACATTTGAGTTATTAAAAAGTTTAGGCTTCACTGATAAAGCGATATTTGAATAC
>CAKUTY010000195.1 GCA_934692455.1 uncultured Erysipelotrichaceae bacterium | reverse complement strand
GACAAATGTTGGTTGAAAGAAATCTTAAGGCCTTAGTTTATGATCCATATGATGTAGATCAGTTATGTTCATTAATTAAGGAGAATGAAAGACCTTTTGTGGTAATTAATTCACCTTGTGAAAATCCATGTGGTTTATCTTATTCATATGAAGAATGGAAGAAGATTACTAAGACTTTAAATGAAACAAAGGAAGCAATCTTACTTAATGATATAGCTTATATTGATTATGCATATAGTAAAGATTATAAGGATTATTTGGCTTTGATTGGTGAGATGGGTGAGCATGTTTTAACTTTTGTGGCTGCATCTTGTTCAAAGACTTTCTCTTATTATGGCCAAAGACTTGGTGCTTTAATTATTATTAATAAAGATAAAGAGTTTGTAGACTTGTTTATTAATCAATGTGAGAAGCATATAAGAACATCTTATGGAAGCTGTAATAATGGCTCAATGATTGCGATTACTAATGTCTTAAATAATCATTTTGATGAATTTAAAGAAGAATTAAATGAATATCGTAATCTTTTGAAACAACGCACTGACTTATTTATTAAAGAAAGTAACGAAGTAGGCTTGAATCTATATCCATACAATGATGGTTTCTTTGTGACTATTAAGTATGATAATGAATTTAGAGATAAGCTACATGCTCTATTAATTGAAAACCATATCTATTGTGTAAAGGTTAATAAGGGTATTAGAGTTGGCCTATGTTCAACACCGCTTGATAAGGTTAGTGGTTTAGCTAAGAAGATCAAAGATATTGAATTAAGTATTTAAACAAACAATGGTGAGCACGTGTTCACCATTGCTTTTCTCTAAAAACTGTTATGAAATATATATTTGAATTGATTTTTTTGATTGAAAGCTATTTTTTTTAAGATAGTCATGTATACTTAAGAAAAAGGGGTGGCTATTATGAAAAGAAAAATAATATTTTTAGTATTACTAACAATATGCTTAGTTTCATGTTCCAACAAAACAGTCTTAGAAGAATATACCGGAGAATTTTTTGATTATAGTGAATATAATACCTATCTTCATTATCATGGTTTTGTGGTCGATTCAATGAAAAGCAAAGATAACTTTTATATATATACAATTGGCGATAATGAATATGAGTTAATCATCTTGAATAACATCAAATATAGTTTGAAGGCTTATCCAGCAAATTTGTTGTTTAAAGATAAAGAAGGAAGCATTAACTTATATGACAAGTACTATGTATTTGATAACTTATTGTTAAGTAAAAACACTGATAAGAGAATCGTTGAATGTTTAAAAAAATCGCCAATAAAGAAAATGGAACTAGATTATTATAAAGATGGAAAAATATTTACTATCGACGAATTCTTAGAATATCTTTCTTTGGAAGTTAAGAGTATTGAAGAATTTAGCGATGAAACTATCTTAAATGCTTATAAGTGTGTAGAAATTACCTTTAATGATGGTTCAAATATCCTTTTAAAACAAATTGATGAAGACTATCTAGATGTAGTAAGAAACAATATAGATGATAAGCTTGTGATGTTGCATGATACAGGATGTGTTAGTGATTCATATTGTATTAATGATGATGATTATATCTGGATACAGAATCTAATGTTGAAGGTTGTTAAGGATAATAGTGGTATTGAAGAAAAATTTAGATCGATGAATTATTAATAATGGGCTCACCAAATAATCCGGGGGTTTGACAAAAACCTTGGGGGTTAAAGTTGGGGGTCTCAACTTTAGAAATGTAAAAAGGTGATTTAGGTATTTATATTCCTATTCACCTTTTATTATGTTCGGCACAATGTTTATATCATCTATTTACTATTTGTTTTTGTTATATGGTCCTCTAGTTTTATGAGTGTAAGTGTGAACTTCTTTCTCACTTTTAGGTATAGCCAGTATATGTGCATCTTCTCTTTCTGACCAAAGGATTCTATTTCTTGTGTATTCAAAATTATCTACACCTCTAGAGTTTCTTTTAAGGTTCTTAGGTTTAAGATTAAATCCCTCCATTGGACCGTTAGATAATCTTCTATGTAAATTCTTCTATTTCTTTATCTTTTACAGGAACACCAAAGTCTTTAAATGACAGTATAATCTGCTCCTTGAAGTTTTTAAGATGATTCGCAAAATCAATAAAGATTTTAATATTTGATTCATAGTACTTATTTATTAGTTCTTCTAACTTAGATCTTACTTCATCTTCATCTCTGCCAAAGTATTCAGAATTAAAAGATATATACTCTTCTTTTAAATCTCTTATCGTCTTAAAGTTATCATCAAGCTCCATGAATTTGTTTTCAAGTTCTTGCGTGTTAAGATAAGCTCCAAATCTTTTTCTAAAATACCTATAGCTAGAGTATTCTATCTCATCATTATTTTTAAGTAAGAAGAAACGATAACTCTTGAGTAATTTGACCTCATCTGAATCCTTGATGGTTTTATTATAAGTATTATTTTGAATGTTCTTTTCTTTACGTTTTTGATTATCTATAGCTTGATATCTTTTCTGTACCTCATTGATATAGTTATTAA
>CAKUTY010000194.1 GCA_934692455.1 uncultured Erysipelotrichaceae bacterium | reverse complement strand
ATAAAGATGGTAAGTACTTTAAGTTGTGGCATGCTCAGGCTCAATATTATGTTTAATAAATACACAACACGGGAGTTCGTTTTATAGCACAAGCTCCCGTTTTCGATAGATTCATGTAGGATTTTTGATTTTTCACGGCAATAAAGAAGTGGAGGATGAAAATAAATGAATCTAGGAAAAGAAAACGAAACAATTGAATTTAAGAAATCGACAGGTGAACTTAAGGAAGCAATGATTTCGATATCTGCTATGTTAAATAAGCATGGTTTTGGTGTGCTGTATTTTGGTGTGAAACCAAATGGTGATGTTGTAGGACAAGAAGTATCTGATTCGTCTTTGAGGGATGTTTCTAGAGCTGTGTATGAAATGATTAAGCCGCAAATATATCCTGTAATAGATGAGGTTGTAATAGAGAATAAACATCTGATTAAAGTAGAATTTAGTGGGGCTAAGGTTCCCTATTCGGCAATGGGAAGGTATTATCTAAGAACAGCGGATGAAGATCGAGAAGTGAGTCCAGAAGAACTTAAGGAATTTTTCTTGGTTGATAAGTATAGAGGAACGTGGGAGAAGGAAAAGTCGTTGGCGACAATTGATCAAGTTGATAAGAAGTCGGTACAATCTTTTTGGCGTCATGCCATTTCTATTGGTAGGATTCCTAAGGGTAAATATTCTTCTTCGCTTGTTTTAAAGAAATTTGGTTTGGTTGATGACGATAATCTAACTAATGCAGGAGAAATATTGTTTGGCAATACTAGGCCAGTTACTTTAAAGATGGGTATTTTTGTAACTGATGAGAAATTAACGTTTCTTGATATGCAGATGGCTGAGGATAATGTTTATAACCTGGTTGGTATTGCGGAAGAGTATATCTTTAAAAATATGAGATGGAGACCACTTATTTCTAAGGGTGAAAGAGAAGAGATACCAGAGATTCCTTTGGCGGTAATAAGAGAAGTACTTGCGAATAGTTTTGCCCATGCGATGTATAATGGCAGAACCAATCATGAGATATGTATATATCCAAATAAGATAACAATATATAGCCCTGGAGAATATGCGAGTAAGTATACACCGGAAGAATATATAGAGGGTAATGCTGAATCAGAGATTAGAAATTATATTATCTCTAAGATACTTTACTTAAATGGCACTATCGAACAATTTGGTAGTGGTTTTAAGCGTATCTATAACTTATGCAAAAGAGCAGGAATAGAGTGTTCTTATGAGAATGCTAAAAATGGTTTTAGGTTCATTATTCATAGACCTACGTTAAAAGACGGCGACAATGATAATGTCCCTACAAATGTCACTACTAACCTTGAAAATGTCACTACTACCTCAAAAAATGTCACTACTAACCTTGAAAATGTCACTACTAACCTTGAAAATGTCACTACTAATGTCACTACTAGTATTATTTCATGCGATGATTTAGGTAAAACTGAGTTGGCTGTATTGAAAATTTTGATGGATAGAGAACAATTTACTCGAGAAGAAATTGCTGATAGATTATCGAAAACTGTACGCACTGTTCAAAGAGCTTTAAATTCCTTAAGAGATAAGGGATATATTGAGAGGGTTGGACCAAATCAAAATATTACTTGGGAGGTTGTTAAAAATGTCCGAAACAATAAATAATATGCAGTATTTTAAATTATCGGCTATAATAGTTAGTCGGTAGTAACACTACCGTTAAAGGAGGTATCTGATGACTAAAGTAAAAGAATTTATTTTAAAGATATGGAATATAATTAAAAACTTTTTTATAAGTTTACATAAAAAAATCCAAAGCACTTTCTTGTTTAGGGTTATATTAAAGGAACAAGAGGCTAAGCATCAATTGAGTAATGGTGCTGCGCTAGCTTTACATTTCGTATTGTCTTTTGTGGTAGAGTTTATCATTGAAGCTTTCTCAAGACATAGTGTAGCTAGTGCACTTGCATTTATGGATAATTCTACTCAAGTATTCTTCTACAATTCAATGATGATTTTCATTTGGAGTTTGGCTGCTTTCTTATTTAGAAAGAGAAGACTTGTAAGTTTTGTTGTTTTTGTTACATGGCTAGTACTAGGCGCTTCTAACGGCATTATTCTTTCTAATAGAGTTACACCTCTAACAGGACCTGATATTAATAATGTTACAGAGGCATTGGGTGTTGTTAAGAAGTACTTTAATGATAAACAAATTATCATAGGTATTGCGGTAGTTATTATCTTGTTGTTGTTTGTGCTTATCTTTATCTTTAGATGTCCTAAGTATAAGGGTAAGATGAGATATTACATTACTATTCCTGGTATTTTATTAGCTATTTTTGGTTTTAGTAAATATACTGATTATTGTTTAAATCATCAAATCTTGTCATCATATTTCTCTAATATTGCCTTTGCATATCAGGATTATGGTTTCCCTTATTGTTTTACAGTAACTTTAACGGATACAGGCGTTGATGAGCCAAATAACTATTCACAATTAACTATTCATTCTATTGTGAATAAGGCTACTGATAAGGTTGGTAAGTCTACTTTGGATTTGAATAAGAAGCCTAATA
>CAKUTY010000193.1 GCA_934692455.1 uncultured Erysipelotrichaceae bacterium | reverse complement strand
AAGTAACACCTTCTCTAGCACTATGAATATAAGGCAAGACAATATGAACAATATCCTCTTCACCAATACCACCAGGAGTATTAGTCTTCTCATCATGCCTAACCAAAGGATCAGCACCAAGTACCCTAGGATTAGAAGTAATTGTCTCAGTAGCCGACATACCAACCTCTAATTCATTAATACCAGAAGCACACCAAATACCCTCTTTTCTATCTACATTAGGAGTAGCACTATATCTTAATGGATTATCGGGTAAATCCATAGTTAAATGAGAAATAACCGTAGTATATTTTCTTGGTTGATCACATGGATTAATTATTTGATACTTCTTTGCAGTATACATGCCCTGCCCAGAATCATCATTTCTCGCAATAATAGTTGAACCATCATATGACGCCTTTTTACCTACAAGAACTGTTGTACAAGCCATATTTAATACCTCCCTTAGCTCTTCACAAATTGTGCATTATAAAGTTTTGAATAAAAACCATTCTTTTTCATCAACTCAGCATGATTACCCTTTTCGATAATATGACCATCCTTCATCACCAAAATCACATCCGCATTATAAATAGTACTCAAACGATGTGCCACCACAAAAGACGTTCTATTCTCCATCAAAGAATCAAAAGCTGACTGAATCTCATTCTCCGTAAACGTATCAATACTAGAAGTAGCCTCATCAAGAATCAACATCGGTGGCAAAGCCAACATTACCCTTGTAATACATAAAAGTTGCTTCTGACCAACTGACAAATCATCATCCGATATCACCGTATCAAAACCATTAGGCAGCCTCTTAATAAACTCATAAGAATGAGCCTTCTTACTAGCCTCAATAATTTCTTCGATACTCGCATCAGGCTTACCCAAGATAATATTCTCCTTAACACTAGCCCTCTTTATCCAAGAATCCTGTAAAACCATACCATAATTACTACGAAGACTATGCCTATCTACAGTCTTGATATCAACACCATCTACACTTATCATGCCCTTATCAACATCATAAAAACGCATAAGCAAATTAATAAACGTTGTCTTGCCACAACCCGTAGGACCAACAATCGCAATATTTTGACCACTCTTTACATCTAATGAGAAATCATCAATCAAAGGCTTATCCTTCTCATATCTAAAAGAAATATTATCAATACATACATTGCCCTTTGCTGAAGGTAATATATCTGTTTCCACACTCTCACTTTCTTGATCAATCAAATCAAAAATACGATCAGCACAAACTAGGGCATTAGACAATTCAGTTAAAACACTACTAATATCATTAAAAGGCTTCATATATTGGTTCGCATAAGCCAAAAGAACCGTCAAACCACCAACTGTTAAATGACCATTCAAAATTAAATATGCACCCAACAAAGCCACCAGTGCATAAATCAAAGAATTAACAGCCCTAGTACATGGATTTGTCAAAGAAGAATAGAAAGTAGCCTTAGTTGCATACTCACATAATTCATCATTAATATCCTTAAATCTATTAATAGCTCTATCTTCATAGCCAAAAGCCTTAACAAGCCTTAAATTAGAAACCATCTCATCAATATAAGCACTCTCTTGACCCCTTGTCTTATTTTGCTTACCAAACAATAGATAAGATTTAGAGGCAATAAATTTAGCCACAATAAAACTTAAGGGTGTCAAGATAATAACCAACAGAGTTATCGGCAAAGACTTTTGAAACATGAAAACCAAAGTAATCACAATAGTCACAACACCCGAAAACAATTGAGTTAACCCCAACAATAATCCATCAGCCACTTGATCAACATCGCCTATCATCCTTTGTACAATATCACCACTACTTTGTTTATCAACATAACTAAGCGGTAATCTTGATAACTTATTCATAGCCTTATTACGAATGTTCTTTACCACATTAAAAGTAATATTATTATTAATAATATTCATAAACCAAGTTAAGAAACTATTAACACAAATAAGCAAAGCAATATATTTTAAACAAGCAACAATATATCCAATAGACAAACCATCGTCTACAATATAATCTATAGCAGCTCCAAACAAAATTGGAATATACAAAGTCAAGACAACAGTTAAACAAGACAAGACAATACTCAATAGTAGTAATAAACGATACTTGCCTAATTCTTTTAATAATTTACTTAAAGTAGACTTCTTATTCATGACTTGCCTCCTTTTCAAAAGGATATTGTGAATAATAAATTTCCTTATAAAGTTCACAAGACTTCATCAACTCATTGTGACTACCAAAACCAACTAGCTTACCATCATCCAACACCAAAATCTTATCAGCATTCTTAATAGAAGAAGCACGCTGTGATACATTGACAATAGTCTTATTTAAAGTCTTTAAAGCCATTCTTAGTTTAGCCTCAGTTTGATAATCTAGAGCACTAAAAGAATCATCAAGAATCAAGATATCAAAGTCTTTACATAAAGCCCTGGCAATAGACAATCTTTGTCTTTGACCACCAGATAAATTCTTACCACCCTGCTCAATCATATGATCCAACTGTCCCTCTTTATTCAAGACAATCTCCTTAGCCTGGGC
>CAKUTY010000192.1 GCA_934692455.1 uncultured Erysipelotrichaceae bacterium | reverse complement strand
TGTGGTAAGCCACTTAAGATGACTAAGGGTATTGAAGTTGGTAATACATTCAAGCTTGGTACTAAGTATTCAAAGGCTCTCGACCTATCTTACTTAAATAAAGATAATAAACAAGAAGATGTTTGGATGGGTTCTTATGGTATTGGTGTTGGTAGAACAATTGCTGCTGTTGTTGAACAAAACAATGATGAAAAAGGTATTGTATGGCCACTAAATATTGCCCCATATCACTGTATCGTTCTTATCATGTCAATGAAAGATGAAACACAGGTTGCTAAGGGTAATGAACTATATGATAAGTTAAATGCAGCTGGTGTTGAAACAATTCTAGATGATAGAAACGAAAGACCTGGTATCAAGTTCAATGACTCTGAACTAATTGGTATCCCTTATCGTATTACTGTTGGTAAGCGAATTGGTGAAGGTATTGTCGAATTAAAGAAGCGTGGTTGTGATGATGTTCAAGAACTTACAATTGATGATGCAATTGAATTCTTAACAAACGAAATTAACAAATAAGTTATGAAGGATGGATATAAAAACCATCCTTTTAATATAAATATTAATAGAGTTTATAAAAGCCGACTTATTAAATTTGTCGGCTTATTTACTTATTGTACAATTACTTTTTCAGATAATTCGATATCCATACAAGACAATAGAGTCTTTAGACTTTCATACTCATCGATGGCATATTCGAAACATATTCCACAGTAATTATAGCTTTCAGAGATTAGACTTGGATTATTGAAACCTAGTCTTTCCAAATCAGCAGTCTCTAAAACTTTATTAAATGTTGTCTTATCATTTTTATAAGAATTAATACTAGTTCTAACAATTCTAATAAAATTAGATAAATCATTTTGTCTATTTTTAAGAACATCATCCTTTATAAATAGGCCATAGGTAGGAAAATCACTATAACTATATTCTTTTTGATAGACATTATCGATTTCTTCAATCTTATAAAATTTTAAATCTTGATAATTATTGAAATCATTATAATCAATTTCGCTTAAAACAGCTGAATTGATTACACCATTGTTCAAGTCATCTTTTAAGGCTTGAACACTATCATAATAGATAAAGTTATATTTAGAAAGATTAGCACTCAGAGCATTTAAAACACCACCTAGAACCGTTTTTTCGCCATAAACTCCTACATCACCTTTATTGAAAGATTCATCAGTAGAACAAATATAGTAATGAGAATGAGCTAAGATAGCTAATAATTTATAATTATCATTCTCAAGACACTTCTTAACTCCTATATTAACAGGTGCAATTATAATATCTTTATCATCCTTATCAAAAGCTTCACTTAATGTATTCACATCACTTGTAATCTCAATATTGTGTTCATCTTCTTTAAAACACAATAACGATAATGAAGCTGATTGATCAACAGATAAGATATTAAAATTATCACCATTACTATTTTCCACAACGCTTGGTCTACAAGCACATAGAAGTAATAGGAGTAGTACTAATGTTACTTTCTTTAACATGTAAACTTTTTAACTTCGTCTTTGAATAAAGCGATAGCGTCTTCAAGTTTCATTGAAGTATTACCTTGAACACCAAATCTTCTAATATTTACACTACCTTCAGCGATTTCACCATCACCTACAACGATTTCTACTGGAATCTTCTTAAGTTGTGCTTCTCTAATTCTATAACCTAGTTTTTCATTACGAGCATCTACTTCTACTCTAAATCCTTCACTAGCTAATGCTTCCTTTACCTTATAAGCATAGTCGGTATGGATTTCACTATTTACTGGAACAATTACGATTTGACTTGGAGCTAGCCACAATGGGAAAGCACCCTTTGTTTCTTCAATAATGAAGGCAGTGAATCTATCAAAAGTACCAAAGATTGCTCTATGAATTACTACCGGAACTTGTTTTTCACCATTTGAATCAATATAGTTAAGTTCAAATCTACGAGGCAATAAGAAGTCTAATTGACAAGTTGAAAGTGTAACTTCAGGACCTACAGCAGGCTTAACTTCTACGTCTAACTTAGGACCATAGAAAGCAGCTTCGCCCTTAGCCTCAAAGTACTCAACACCTAATTCATTTAATACTTCTCTTAGCTTATTCTCTGCATTATCCCACATTTCATCATCATCAAAGTATTTTTCTTTATCTTCCTTATCTCTTAAAGATAATCTAAACTTATAGTCTTTAATACCGAAGTCTTTATAAACATCAAGAATTAAAGCTACTACCCTCTTGAATTCTTCACCGATTTGTTCAGGAGTTACGAATAAGTGAGCATCATTTTGACACATGCATCTAACTCTTTCAAGACCCTTAACAGCACCTGATGCTTCATATCTAAAGTCAGTGGCAAATTCACCAATTCTAACTGGAAGATCACGATATGAATGTAACTTGTTCTTATAAACTAACATGTGGTGAGGACAGTTCATTGGTCTTAATACAAATTCTTCATCATCAACCTTCATTAGTGGGAACATATTCTTTTGATAGTGATCCCAGTGTCCACTTGTTACATATAATTGTTTAGTACCAACACATGGAGTATATACATG
>CAKUTY010000191.1 GCA_934692455.1 uncultured Erysipelotrichaceae bacterium | reverse complement strand
AAAAGAAAAGTCGGGTCTATTTTTAGATTACCGACTTAATTCAATTTTTATTTGTAGGCCTTAGCTAAATGACATTAGCTTTTAAAGGGATTATAGATGATAAGATGTTAGAAAAATGTACTAATGTCGATAAGACAAGACTTATGTATCAAAGACTTTTAGATGAAAATAAGGGGAATGGGTATCTTCTAACTGTTGATGGAAAGCCTCATTGTATCGCATATTGGGATAAAGCTAGAGATCTTGAGTTAGCTGGAAAGGCTGAACTTATTTGTATTCATAGTTTGCCTGATAATTGGCATAAGGGTTTTGGAAGTAAGATGATGGATATGGTATTGAGCGATATCAAAAGTTCTGGATATTCTGAAGTAGTGTTGTGGGTATTTAGAGATAATCTTCGAGCTAGAGCCTTTTATGAAGTAAAGGGATTTGTACTAAATGATGTCACAAAAGCAGCTTTTGACAGCGAAGAAGTTCTGTATTCTAAGATATTATAAAAAGGTTTAAAAAATTATTTGTCAAAGAATCTTTGCGTTACCACATATGCAATGTAATGTTATGATTGCTTTACTGAAAGTTTATCTTCAATATATGATTTGGATGTGGGGAGGAAATTATTATGAATGTAGGAAATCAAGTATCAAATATTCGTAAAGAAAATCAATTAACACAAGAGGAGTTTGGTAAATTGTTTTATGTGACTCGACAGACTGTTTCTAATTGGGAAAACGGAAAAAGTTATCCAGATTTGCAAACACTGATAGATATAAGTAATCAATTTGGTATTTCTCTTGAGGTGTTATTAAAGGAGGATCCAAAGATGGTAAAGACAATTGATAAAGAAAGAGTTTTGGGAAAAATAAAGAAAGAAAAACCAATTATTGATTTTTTAATAGGTGCAGGAACTGGAACTATTATATCTTGTTTCTTTTCACCAAATTCTACTATAAGAACTGTATGCATTGTTGTTGGAATTATAATGGTGTGTATTGGTCGCTATAAAAAATCAAAGAGTGACAAAATGGTATTTCAATATATTGAAGACCATGATTAAATTTCTTCAATAATATAAATCTAATAATTTTAACTCCTACAATCCTTGTTTTATTCTTAATGTAATTTGATGAGGATTGTTTTATTTTTGTTGTTGTAGTTGACTTTCTTGCTTGGTTTGTATGGTAATATAAGCGAGAAAGTTGATAAAGAAAGTGGCTATATGAAGAAATCACAAAAATAATTGTGAGATTAGTTGTATGGTTTTAGATGGAGATTGTTTATGTTAGGAAAAGAACTTTGGGAATTGTTTGTAAAGAATAATGATATTACTGAAACTTGTTATGAGGAGTTTGCGTTTGGAGGTGATCCTGATTTATTAGCTCATCTTGTTAAAATTGGTGAGAAAACAGCTACTGCTTCAGCTTATCCTTTATATGAGTTAGAAAATGAGCCCTTGCCTAGAGTGGGGTCTTATAGTGTTGTCTTAGATTCTAAGGATAATGCGGTTTGTATTATACAAACTACTAAAGTAAGTGTTGTTCCTTTTAATGAAGTATCAAAGGAACATGCTTATAAAGAAGGAGAAGGCGATAAATCTTTAGATTATTGGAGAAGAGTTCATGAAGATTTCTTCAGTGAATGTTTAAATGAAGTTGGATTAAAGTTTACTCGTGATATGAAAGTTGTGTGTGAAGAATTTGTAGTAGTGGAGTGCGTAGATGATAATAAAGAATGAAATACCAGTATTAGAATATGATGATTATTCTATAGAAGTGATAAGGCCAAATCATGGCTGTGAGGAGTTAAGACTGCCTGAGAAGTGTGTGTTTGCCTTTCTTAGGGAGTGTGTTGATGAATATGCACTTAATAATAACGCAAAGATTGTAGAACAGTTTGAGAATTGTAGTAGAACCACTAATATTTATGTGGTTAATTATAAGGGAGAAGAAGTATGCCTTGTTCGTCCTAATATTGGTGCAGCTGCTGCTACTCAATTGTTAGATATGTTGATAGCGTGTGGTTGTAAGAAGATTATCGCAACTGGTTCTTGTGGTGTTTTAACTGATATTAAGGAAAATGCTTTTATAATTCCAACTAGAGCATTAAGGGATGAGGGCACTTCATATAAATACTTGCCTGCTTCTCGCTATATTGAATTAGATAATGAAATGATTGATGGGATTATAAATGGTTTTAAAAGAATGGATATTCCTTATATTGAGTGCACAACATGGACAACAGATGGTTTCTTTAGAGAAACTCAAGATATGGTTAATTATAGATTGAATGAGGGTTGTTCTGTTGTAGAAATGGAATGTGCTAGTCTTGCTGCATGTGCTAAGAAAAGAGGTGCTATGTTTGGCCAATTCTTTTTTACAGCTGATTCACTTGCAAATGTAAGGGAACATGATGAAAGAAATTGGGGATTAGAATCACATGCTTTGGCACTAGAAATTGCATTAGAGCTTGTAAAAGGTCTTATGTAAAAGACTTTTGATAGAGGAACTATTCTATTTTTAGGAGGTCATTATGGAAAATATTATAATGTTGATTTTGGGAGTGTTCATATC
>CAKUTY010000190.1 GCA_934692455.1 uncultured Erysipelotrichaceae bacterium | reverse complement strand
TCTTGGAAAGAAGCATCGCCGTTTCTCTTCGATAACTTTTCATGTTCATTCTTCATAACTGGTGGACAGTGAATATATACAGGCTTATCCCAACCATATGCTTCATATAACAAGTTATACTTTGGTGTACTTGACAAATATTCATTACCTCTAACAACATGAGTAATATCCATTAGATGATCATCTACTACATTGGCAAAATTATAAGTAGGGTAGCCATCAGACTTTAATAGAATCATTTCGTCTAAGTCAGTATTGTTTACAGTAATTGAACCATATACTTCATCATCAAATGTTGTAGTACCTTCTGGCTTAATAGTTTGTCTAATAACATATTCTTCACCAGCTTCAATTCTTCTTTCAACTTCTTCCTTACTTAAATTCTTACATGGATCGCGATATAGGAAAGATTCACCTTTAGCATTAGCGATTTGTTTTTGAATCTCAATATCTTCTTCCTTACAGAAACAAACGTGGGCATGACCGCTTTCAACAAGCTTCATGGCATATTCTTTATAAAGACCTTGTTTCATTCTATCTGATTGAACATAAGGTCCATAGTTACCACCAACATCTGGTCCTTCATCGTGCAAAAGACCACAAGTCTTTAGGGTGTCATAGATAATATCTGTAGCACCTTCAACTTGTCTATTTTGGTCGGTGTCTTCAATTCTTAAGATAAAATCACCATTATCTTTTTTCGCAACTAAATAAGCATATAAAGCAGTTCTTAAATTACCAATATGCATATAACCGGTTGGAGATGGTGCAAATCTTGTTCTTACTTTCATTTGTTACCTCATTTCTAAATACTCATATATTATAGTATAATATTTAAGCTTATTCATAAAGGAAAGAAGGTAAAAATTATGGAATATATTTATAAACCAAGTGGTGTTTGTTCAAGAGAATTTATCTTTGACATAGAAGATGATACAGTTAAATCTTTAGAAGTAATTGGAGGCTGTAATGGTAACCTTAAGGGTATTTCTAGTTTGATTAGTGGTATGAAACTTGAAGACATCATTTCTAAGATTGAAGGTACTAAGTGTGGTTTTAAAAACACATCTTGTCCTGATCAAATTGCTTGTGCATTGAAAGCTTATTTAAATGAAAAGAATTAGTAAATTATTAAGTATCCTACTTGTATTATTTATACTTGTGGGTTGTGGTGAAGATTCAAGCCCATCTGCCGAGAATTATTATTTAACTCAATTAAAAAATTACCAAGTAAGAGAAAAGAATTCAACGCTTGATGATAATGCTGAATTTGATGCATATTTAGATACTATCTTTGATGAACTAGTATCTGATAATTATCTATATATGCATTTTAATGTTGCTGACTATAAGGCAATGGGCATTGAAAAACCTGAAGTAGGTTTTGGTCATATCGTCTATGGTGTTGATCAAGAAGAATTTAATAAGACAGAGAAACAGTTAGAAGAATTGTTGGCTTTTGATTATGATAAATTATCTTTAAGACAACAATATGATTATGATTTACTTCATTATTCATTATTGGAAACGCTTTGTGGCCTAGAATATTCAAAATATAATTTAATATTCTCTTCATCTAGTCAATTCTCCGATGGTATTATCACAAACCTAATGGAATTTGCGATTTATGATGAAGAATCTGAAGAAGATTTCTTAGTTGTTTTAATAGATGTACCAAATTACATCAATGAAGCTATCGAATATTCTAAACAACAATCTAATGATGGCCTATACCACAGTGATGATATGTTGGATGAAGAAATATCTTATATTGATAATTTAATTTCATCTAATGGTAAGAGTATCTATGAACACTATAAAGAATATGATATTTATCCTGAAGTTAAAGAACTTGTAGAAAATGAAGTTATACCTGCATTTGTGACTTTAAAAGATTATTTAAAAACCTTATATGGTAAGACTACAAGTGACAAGTTAACTTTATGTAAGATTGATGAAGGCTATGCTGAATATACTTATTTAATCAATTCTTCAAGTAATAGGGATATCACTGATATCTATAACGACCTGGTGGAATTATATTTTGATTGGATTTATAACTTTATTGGTATTTATCAAGATGATGAAAATGTCTTAAATAAATATGGAGAATATATACAAGCTAATAAAGTATTAAATTTAAGTAGCGAAGACATGTTGGAGTATCTTAGAAACAATAGTTCTGAAAGATATGAATATCTAGAGGATGCTAATTATGTTGTATCATCACTAGATACATTAGGCAATACAACTCTAGGTTATTATGTGAGTCCACCAATTGATAATCTAAACCAAAATGTAATTAGAGTAAATGCGAAGATTGATAGTGATTATTATGATCAAATGTCTGTCTTTGAAGTAATGGCGCACGAGGGCTTCCCGGGCCACTTGTACCAAAACATTTACTTCCAACAAACTAATCCTCACAAATTTAGAGCTACTCAATCATTTGTTGGTTATACTGAAGGTTATGCTGATTTAGCTGCCTATGATGCCCTTGAAATGTTAGATATTCCTAATGAATATAAGGGCATTGCTAGAATCGATTCAATTACCTTTAATTCCCATA
>CAKUTY010000189.1 GCA_934692455.1 uncultured Erysipelotrichaceae bacterium | reverse complement strand
TTCCTTCTAGTGGATTATAAGTATAGGTGAACTTAAAGGTACCACCACATCCACATTTAAATACATCTCTATTATAAGTATCAGCTACTTGGGTTCTAAACTTAAGTTTATCTAGTTTTTGTTTAAGTATAATTTTCTTTTCTAAATAGCTTTGATACTTACCTCTTTCTTTACCTAGTAATTTATTAATTTCATCTAAAGTATCGTGGCACTTATTATTATAAAAACCATAGTATCTTACCATTCTAAAGTCTTTATCTGGTATATGGATAATCATCTTTTCAAGTAATTGTTTTCCAGTTTCTTTAACTTCAATTCTTTCTTCGGTTTTATGATCTTCATAGTACCAACTTACTTCATTACTTTCTCTATCATAAGAAATAAGTCTAGATTCAGCCATTACCGGTCTACCTGCATATCTCATCATATAGTTAACACAACCCTTAACATTATTATTATGATGTGTTAAGTAAGTAGTCCTAGGGGCTACTTATTTTAATATAATAATCTTGTATGGGTGTAAAGATAAGTAAAACAGAACAATTAATATATGATTCTTTTTATAAATTAAGAAAGAATAATCCAATTAATAAGATAAAAGTGACTGATGTTTGCGATGGTGCGAATATTAACAGATCCACTTTCTATGATTATTTTAATGATATATATGATTTGACGATTAAATTAGAAAGACTAATGATAATCGATTCTTTTAAAGATTTTGATAAACAAGAAATAATCTATTGTATGCCTTATGAATTTTTGACTGATTTTAATAATTGTCTAAACAAATATATGAATGAATTAAGTGTTCTTGGTAAGGGTAGAGAAAGAGACCTTATGTTTAATATTGAGGATGAGATAGATAATTTGTTTGAAAGCGATAATGATAAGAAGAATCTTATTTCATTTATTATAGGTGGTTCTATTCATGTGCTTGAGAAGAACAAACTATTTGATAATACTTATGACTATGAAAATGTTAATAAACAATTAGAGGAATTGTCTAAATCTATTCTTTCTTTGCATAATAAGGATTAAATCCAACATATTCTCAAAAGTGTTGGTTGTTTAATCCTGTATTTCTTTTACAATTAAATTATAAAGATGATGTAAAAATAATAGAAGGGAGAATGGCATGAAAAGAATATGCACAATAATGCTGGTGCTACTTATTTGTTTAACTGGTTGTGTCAATAATGATAATGATGTAAGCATTAATACAAATGATGATGTTGATTCTGAATATGGTTTGTTTGATAATGTTCAAAGTATTAAGGTAATAGTTAATGGCTTAGACAATTCAAATTATCCATATAGTTTAACTATTAATGATGATTCGTTAGATGACTTTATTGATGATGTTCGCGTTATTGAAAATTCCAGTAAACAGGAATTTAATTCGGATAAGTTTGATGAAGATGATAGATTGTTTAATGGCATTTCGTCGTCACCTGAAGATGAAGATAATTTAGGTATTACCTGTGTTACTTTAGTGATTAAATACAAGGACAATAGAAGTAATGCCAAGGTCTATGAGTTTACTGATGGCTATGAGGATATCTTTAAAAATGGTGATGGTATCAAGATTAAATATAACAATGAAATTACTTTCTATTTCAATGAAGATAATATCATCATAAATAAGGTTAAGGATATGGTTAAGGATGTTCTATATTATGTGCAAGTTTATGATGCTGACGGTAATTATTTATATACTGAGTTTCTAAATCCATATAATGTAAAGACTGATGAATATACAATTGATGGTTCTTATGTTAATAGAGCTTTCTTGATGCCATATCTTGAGGATTATATTAATAATAATGATTTTGTTTTATATGAAGATGGTGAAAAGATTGATAAGTTGCCTGATGATGGTTTAGAACATGATGTCTATATAGAGGATAAAAATGGCAATCTATTCCAATATGGATATGATAGAAGAGATCCTAGGAAGTGCATTAAAGAAGATAATAAATATTATTGTAGCTATTAATAATCCAACATATTCTCAAAAGTGTTGGTTGTTTAACAATAATTCTTATATTACAATGAACTTAAATAAGGAGGGTGTATAAATGATTCTAGTTAGATTAATCTTGGTTGTTCTTTTAGGTTTTGTGTTATTCAATTTGTATAGAGTATTAACACATAAGCCAAAGGTAAAGGGTCTTGTAGTTGAGTGCCTTCTTATAATATTGGCATTAATACCAATATATATGTACGAAATTGTTTATATTGATAAGGCATGTTTGACTGGTAATCCATTAGACTTTTATCTTATTTTAATTGTAGGCATATCTTGTTTAATTACTATTATTGTTACTTTACAAAAAGGAGATAATCTATGAACAAAAAGAAAACAATTTTAATGTTTGTGCTATTTAGCTTACTGTTGCTAAGTCTTGCTTATCAAACACATATTTGGTTTGATGGTGGTGATAATGCGGTAGACATAATTGTTAAGGTAGGATTATTCCAATTTGTGTTAGTAGTAATTGGATTTATCACTTCACTTAACTCATTGATTGTTAAACATTATGAAAACAAGTAGTCCGTAAAGGGCTATTTGTTTTATAATG
>CAKUTY010000188.1 GCA_934692455.1 uncultured Erysipelotrichaceae bacterium | reverse complement strand
AACAATTATGTAATGACATGTTTAATGATAAACATGGTATTTCTATTTATATTGATAAGCTTTCTAAAATCGATGACAAAGACAAAGATCTTAAAAAGCTTAAACACTGTCGCTATCTTAGAAATAAGATAGTCCATGAACCTAATTGCACAGAAGATAATATGTGTAAACCTGAAGACGTTAAATTTCTTAATGATTTCTATAAGAAAATTAAGAGCCATGAAGACCCTCTATCTAAGCACAAGAAGAATAAACCTTATAAGTTATTTTTAATATTATTGATTATCATATTAGTACTTATATGTATCCTATGGTTCAAGAAGAATTAATCAGCAAACGGAATAGCTAAACGCCACCCGTTTTGGTCTCCGAGCTTTTAACGTAGAGGTATTACTGAAGAATTAGTTTATGTAAAGTATTAACCAGATATTACTTGTTATAATGATGAAGTATTAAAGGAGCATTTTAGATGAATAAGAAATTATTAATAATACCAACATTATTGTTGTTGCTAACAGGTTGTGGTGAAGTAGCTAAGTTAAATATCACCACTACTGAACCTATTACGATTGATGCAACAGAAAAGTTAGATCCAAGTATCTATTTAAAGAACTTAGATAAGAATGCAACAGTTGATTATGAAATTAAAGATAATGAATTAATCATTTCAGTAACTAAGGGTGATAAAACTACTGACTTCAATGTGCCTGTACAAGTTTATGAACCAAAAGTTTCAATTGATAGACACATCACCGTTGATAAGTATGTAGGCTATGATTTAGAACAATACATCCACGAAGATGAAGGTGTAACTCACACAACAAACTTCGACGAGGATACAGGCAAATTATCCGTGACATTCACTAAAGGCGAATGGTCTACTACCCTAGAAGATGATGTAACAGTACTTGATAGTAATCCCCTAAATGTATGGCCTAAAACATATACTTGCTGTATGAGTATTCAAAAAGGATGTAATTACATTACAGTCTTAAATGAAGATAATACTTTTTCTCAAAAACTTACAATTGCTGATTGGAACGACACTGGTAAATATACTTATAATGGCGATAATAGTTGGTATTTCGATTACAATAATTCTACAGATCAATACGCAAACGGCAACTATAATCAGTTTGTTATTACAAACGGTAAAACCATGAGTGGCATACAAGCTTATACGACGTGTACTTTAAATAAATAGTTATATAATCTCGGAACTTCATCCGAGATTTTTTATACTAAAAAGCTATTGAGTTTTTTTACCCAATAGCTCATTTTTATTTAGTATATATTCCCAACTTCCTGTTTTATAGTTGAAGAATCTAGTTTCTCTAATCTTTGCATATACAGTAACATCTTCATATTTTGAAGATGGAATAGTTTCAATCTTCTTGGTATAAGTTGGATCTTCATACCATCCTTAGAATGATGCTTATATTTCCATGTCAATAATCCCCATTTGCAAGAATGCAAGTGTCAACATCGAAAACAATCTAAACCCTCTTCCAGATAAATATTCTATTTCTTGGTTATTAAATATGTTGCGAGAGGCATTAGAAAAGTTATCAATATCAAAAGGAATTTGTTCATCAGATAGATAACTTAAGAATTCATCAGCTGCTTTTATAATCGTCTCTTCAGATATCTTGTTAATCTGTATATCTGTATTTTTGCCTATATATGTTTTAATATCTCTTCCAAGCGAGAAACACATATTCCTGGCATCTTTTTTAAAATTAGAAACAATATAACTTTCTACACTTGGATAGCTTAATAATAATTGTCCCGCCTTATAATCTTCATTATCATAAGGATTTGCGAGTGATAATATGTATTCTTCAATTAATTCAGAATTTGTGTTTGATTTGGGGTCTCTATCAAACAAGTAATAAATTGCTGATTGGTCTACAGGAAAATGATATCTTTCTCGTAATATTTCAAATACTTCATCTAAATAGTCTTCATTTTCGCTTATATCTTTAATGTTGCTCTCTTTGGTATTGATTATGGCGACTTGAGAATATCTATCCTTTTCACTTTTAAAATATGTTAATTTATTTCTACGCTTTTCAATATATGTATAACCAAGAATATTAGAAAAGATACGCTTTAAAATAGAGAACTCAGTTTGGCTTCCTTCCACCACAAAAAGAATTCTACCTATGCGTTTATCCTTGTTAAGCTTCATCAACCACCTCTTTATATTCAGGAAGTCCACCAAATACACCACTCACATACATCTTCTCTATATTCTGAGCTGAACGTGGTTGTTCAGATGAAAATCTCTTAACAGTACTTCCATTTTGGTCTTGAAATTCAACTGAATATTCTTGATCTGGACGAAGAATAGAATTGCTTAATAGATTTGTTGAATGAGATACAAACAACATTTGAGCATGATTTGCTTTTTCCATAAAATATCTAACAAGTAAGCTCTCAAGTTCATTATGAAAGCCACTAGAAAATTCATCAATCAATAACATCCCGCCATTGTTTATAGCACTTAAAAATACAGGAAGAATCCTTAGTAAATTTTGATTACCTAAAGATTCTTCAAAGAAAGGAATAGGAACTTCAATGCCT
>CAKUTY010000187.1 GCA_934692455.1 uncultured Erysipelotrichaceae bacterium | reverse complement strand
CAACAAGTATCGTCAACATCAAGATTCTTAATTTAAACGTCTTTTTCATATTCATCTTTAATATACACTATCAATGTGAAGTTTATCTAAAATTTAAAAACACGTATTTAAACGTGTTCTTCAAAACGATAGCCCACTCCTCTTATAGTGGTGATATATTTACCATATTCACCAATATCTTTTCTAAGAAGCTTCATATGAGTATCCAAAGTACGATCATCACTATCATACTCATAACCCCAAATCGTATTAATAATATATTCTCTAGTTAAGGCCTTACCTTTATTTTTTAGAAGTAATAATAAAAGCTCATATTCCTTATTAGGTAATTCAATCCTCTTACCATTAATAGTTACGCTATGCGCATTTAAGTCCATAACTAAACCATCAACACTAATTACCTCACTGTCTTTACTATACCTTCTTAGAATTACTTTAATTCTAAACATTAACTCTTTTGGTGAAAACGGCTTGGTAACATAATCTTCTCCTCCGGTATCAAAGCCATAAAGTCTATCACTTTCCTCACCTAAAGCAGTTAAAAAAATACAATGGACATCTTTAACTTCTTTCATCTTCTTCAAAGTCTCAAATCCATCCATATTAGGCATCATCACGTCAAGGATAACCACATCAAAATCTTCTTTCTTAAAAAGTTCCAATGCCTCAAGTCCATCCTTGGCTAGAGTCACTTCTAGGCCCTCATGCTTAGCATATTTGCCTATCATTTCTCTAATTTTCTCTTCATCATCTGCTATAAGTATCTTTGCCATAGCTAGATTATAAAACAAATGGCTATCATTTATTAAGAAAAAATGTGTATAATTATTAAGCATTGCGGTGTAGCCAAGTGGTAAGGCGGTAGACTCTGAATCTATTATTTCATTGGTTCGATCCCAATCACCGCAGCCATTAAAATTTTAAAGGAGCGAAATATCGCCCCTTTTATTTTTATCCTTTTATTTTTAACAAGATAACCACAATCACAACAATAACTGCAATTAGTAATGCACCAACAACATATAAGGCAATCTTCTCACCCTTCGATAACTCCTCCTCATCAGATTCGTACCCAGAAGATTCGTGCCCAGATTCGTGCTTAGACTCGAATCTTCTAGGCTTATTTCTAACAGGTCTTTTAATCTTTACAGGTTCCTCAGGCTTTTCCCAAGTTTCTTCCATTGTCTCATCTGATTCTTCAACCTTACTTCTTCGAACTGGTCTTTTAATTTCAGTAACTTCTTGTTCTTCCTCTAAAACCCTAGTTTGAACTCTTACAGGTTCCGCCTTAAGTTCTTCCTTGACAGGCTCAGACTTAGGAGCAGGAGCAGGCTTTTTCTTAGCAGCAGTCATATATTGAAGACGACCCCTAATATTTACCAACAGTTCCTTAACAACAAGTGCAACCTTAGCTTGTTCAACCGCCTTATCAAGCGCAACATCACTAATAATCTTCTTTAAACTGTTGCCTTCTAATAATTTATTGAAATTAGAAGTAATCGCATTTAAATCCTTCTTCTCTAAATGAGAACCCTCTTGTCTTGTAAAATCAGTTGGAATCAAAGTATCAAAAACAAGTACACAAGTCTTCTCAACAACATCCTCTTCTACCCCTGCAGCATTCGCAATTCTTGTAACATCATCACTATTTACAAGATATTTTAATAATATATTTAAATTGTCCATATCAAAACCTCACAAATCTATATTAATACATTTTCACTAATTTTTATATAATGTTTGTTATGAATAAGTTTCCATATACTCTAGATAATAAACGTTATCACACATTTAATTATTACTTAAAAAACAAATACCACCAAAAGGTTGCTAAAGTCATCATTGATGGTCATTTTACTTGCCCTAATCGTGATGGCAATAAAGGATATGGTGGTTGTATCTATTGTTCAGCATTAGGAAGTGGTGATGCCAACTACAATATTAAGGAAGATGTACTAACTCAATACATCCACAACAAAGAAACCATGGACAATAAGTGGCCTAATGCCTACTATATTCCCTATTTCCAATCTTTTTCTAATACCTATGGTCCTTTAAAGAAAGTGCAAGACATGATTGAACCTTTCTTAAATATGGAAGATGTAGTTGAAATCGCTATTGCCACAAGATGTGATTGCTTAAGTGATGAAATGATAGCTTATCTAAATAAAATATCTTATATTAAGCCCCTATGGATTGAACTAGGGCTACAAACCAGCAACAATAAGACAGGTGAATTAATCAATCGTTGTTACACATTTGAAGAATTCAAAGACACAATTTATAGACTATCTAAATGTCCTAATATCAAAACTTGTGTTCATGTCATCAACGGCTTACCTTATGAAACTAAAGAAGATATGATCAAGACTATTAAAAACATCAATCACTTACCATTTAACGCTATTAAAATTCATATGTTGCAAGTATTAAAAAATACACAACTATTAAAGTTATATGAAAAAGAACCTTTCTATATCCTAGAAAGAGAAGAATATATCGATATCGTAGTTAGACAACTAGAATTATTAAAACCTGAAATTATAATTGAAAGGTTAACTGGCGATCCAATCAAGAACGAATTGGTTACACC
>CAKUTY010000186.1 GCA_934692455.1 uncultured Erysipelotrichaceae bacterium | reverse complement strand
AAAGGTACAATCATTGAGAAAGTACATAGTGCATATACAAACTTCGCAAATCTAGAATTAACTCTAGAAATATACCAAGCCGCCATTGATGTACAAATTAGAATCAACGCAACTGATAATACTGTAATAATCAATGAATATCTAACACAGTCCCAGAAACTATAGTTACCACTAGTCATACCAGTAATATAGTTGGCAAAACCAACATAATTATCACTTGTTGGTAACTTGAATGTCTCAAGGGCAATAGCACCCTTTGTCTTAAAAGAGTTTATTAATACGATGACAATAGGCATTACCCAAGCCAAACTAGTTAAAGTTAAGATAATAGTAATAACCCAAGCCTTCGCTTTTTCTCTTTTCAATGAAGATTCCTTTTTCATTATTGTTGAACCTCCTTACTTCTAGTGAATTTTAATTGTAATAAAGAAATAGCTGCAACCAAGATAAAGAAGATAACAGCCTTAGCTTGTGCTGTACCCTTAGCCCAAGTATTAATCTTACCGAATGAATTAGAAATATTTAAAGCCAACATTTCAGTCATCTTAATTTGACCAGCAGGAGTAGTAACAACCGGAGCACCACCTGTCAAAGCCAAGTTTTGATCGAATAGTTTGAATGAATTTGTTAATGACAAGAACATACAAATAGAAATAGTAGTCATCATATTAGGCACAATAACCTTAAACAATGATTGCCACTTATTAGCACCATCAATCTTAGCAGCCTCTAGGATATCCTCAGAAACAGATTGGAATCCCGCAATATAAATGATCATCATATAACCGATTTGTTGCCAAGCCATTAGGATTACTAAGCCCCAGAAACCAAACTTAGCATTAGCTGTTAAGTAAGTGTTATATCTAATCAAAACACCATTGAAAATTAATTGCCAGATATAACTTAGTACGATACCACCAATCAAGTTAGGCATAAAGAATGTAGCTCTAAAGATATTACTTCCCTTAATCTTTAAAGTTAACAAATAGCCTAAGAAGAATGACAATACATTAATCACAACAACACTTACAACTGCATACTTTGCAGTATAAATGAATGCTTGCTTAAACGATGGATCGCCGAAAGCTCTAGCATAGTTAGAAAAACCAGTCCACACATCCTTAACCTTATCTAGTGGAATAAACAAAGCTTCTCTAATAAGTCTAAATTGACAGAAAGACAAGTAAACACCACTGGCAAAAGGCCAAACAAATCCAATCACAAAGCAAACAAAAGTTGGAATTAAAAAAAGCCAAACCTTACGTTTGATTGGATTGACGATTAGATCGCTACTAAGAGCATTCGGATCTCTTTTCACATACTTCTTTTTCTTTTTCATAAGAATCGTCCCCTCTTTTATCCTCTTTTAAATAATCAAAGAAGATTACTTAAAACAAAATAATAGAAGAAAGAGGGACAAAGGATTGTCCCCCTTTTTTAAAATCAGCTTATTATAGATTATTCAGCTTCTTGAGCTAATAAGTTATTCCAACCGTCAACAAATGCAGTCTTAACTGGTTCCCAGTTTCCATCAACAGCATATTGTTTTAAAGCACTTACAAGACCAGCACGGAAATCATCAACTGCAGGTGTGTAGTTGAATGCCCAGCTAACGTTGTACTTACCTTCAGCTAATAATTCATTAGCTTGAGCGAAGAATACGTTTTCAGGTTCCTTAGCATTCTTGAAAGGAATAGGACCAAATTCTTTAGCCATCATAGTAGTACCTTCATCAGAAGTTACAACCCACTTCATGAAATCTAAAGTAGCCTTTTGATCAGCTTCGCTAGCTAAGTTACTTACAGCCCAGTGAGCTTCAGTACCAGAACATAATGCAGCATTTTCTTCGCCTTCATGACCACAGTAAATTGGAATCATTTGAAGATCATCAGCATTCATACCGTAGTTACCAGTTAAAGCAGAATATTCCCAAGAACCATTTTGATAGAATACAGCCTTACCTTCACCAAATTCAGCTTCAGCACCATCACCAGCTTCATTATTAGCAACTGGATCAGTAGCAGAATTATTTAGATATAAATCCCAAATATTCTTATATTCATCTAAGTAAGTACCCTTGATTTCAGTCTTAGAAGTAATACCTTCATAGTGTAATGGAAGAGTAATTAAGTGACCAGTGAATCTCCAAGAAGAAGAATCAGCTAAACCAGCATTAGTGAATGCATCGAAACCTAATTCAGCAGCTCTAGCATGAATATCTTCAGCAACAGCCTTCAAAGATTCAAAGTTAGTGATTTCAGAAATATCATGACCAGCCTTAGCTAATAAAGCCTTGTTCACGATAATACCGAAACATTCGTAGCAATAACCAATACCTAATGTCTTACCATCTTTAACTAAATCAAAATCATGAGTAGTCATTTCGTTGTAAACATCAGTACCAGCTAAATCCATAGCGTAGTCACCATAAGTAGCAACAGCACCATCGTTAGTTAATTGGAACATTGTAAGTTCAGGTGTAGCCTTACCTAATTCATTTTGTAAGCTTACATCATAGTTACCACTAGCAGCAGTAACAACCTTTACTTCAACACCAGTTTCTTCAGTATACTTCTTAGCTAATTCTTGCCAAGCTGCATCTGACT
>CAKUTY010000185.1 GCA_934692455.1 uncultured Erysipelotrichaceae bacterium | reverse complement strand
TCAATCTTCTTATAATTCGCAAAGTGAAGCTTTGCTACTTCATTAAGTCTATCCTTACCATACTTTTGGATAAAGATAAGTGCATCGTTATCTACTTTTTCATCAGCGCCCTTATGGAAAGTCATCTTATATTTGCGTTCCATTTCGGACATCTTCGTTAAAAAAGCGAATCTCGCGATTACTGATGCAGCAGCAACCGCAGGATATTTTGATTCAGCCTTAGTTTCAAATACTAAATCATGATAAACTTCAGCATCTTCTCTTAAATATGAATAATAAAGATTCTCAGGCGCAAATTGGTCAACATAGGCAGCCTTTGGAATTGTATATCCTTTCTTCAAGAGATTGATATAAGCCTTATTATGAAGCTTAGCCTTAATCGCATTCAAATTGAAATGATCATGAACAGTGTTATATTGTTTATTCTCAAGAATTAATAAAGAATGCTTAAGTTCCTTCATTAAAGTAGGACCAACTTTAGTAATATGTTCATCAGTTAATTGTTTACTATCAGTGATATGTAACTTATCTAACAAAGGAAATTGATCTTCTTCTACAATACAAGCACAAACACATACTGGTCCAAAGAAGTCTCCAGTACCCACTTCATCAGAACCTGCTTGTCTACATACTTTCTTTTCAATAAAGTCTTGAGCATAAAAAAGGGCATCACTACCTTGGAATACTACTTTATCATTAGTATAAATAGAAATAGTAAGACCTTCTCTACATATAAAAGTATCAATATATTCATTTTTAGATGGTTTAATATCATCTTTAAAAGTCTCTTTAATCTTATTAATCTTATCTTTTGGTAATTTTAGTGAAAATGTGTTCATATAAATAGTTTAACACAAACAAAAATATCCTTTATACTATAGATATGGTTATTTCAAGTGCATATTTTACATATTTAAACCTAGCCTTAATTATCCTATACCTAGCATTTATCGTTATTGGATATAAGAATGGTTTAATCTTACAAATCGTTGATTTGGTATACAACATACTAGCTCTATTTATCGGCTATTTCTTAGCCCCAATACTAGCTAGTCATTTTCCTATTGTGAAACTAGATGAAGTCTATATGGCCTTAAAACTAAATGTTTTAATGGATACTCTTATCTATATGATAATCGTCTTTATCTTATTAAAACTACTTTATCTAATTATTAAACCTTTGTTTGGCTTTGTCTCAAAGATTCCTTTGATTGGCTTTATTAATGATATTGGTGGTGCCTTAATGGGCATTGTTAATGCGACTATTGTGGTTTTATTGTTCTGTATGTTGTTAAATACACCTTTATTTAAAAATGGAAATGAAGTAAAAGAAAAAACATATTTAAAGACTATTAATGGTTTATCTTACAAGGCTTTAGAATTTTCAATGGATCATTTTGACTTTCAAAAAGAATTCAAAGACTTTGATATTGATAAGACAAGAATGGCCTTTGACAAGTGGTTAGAAGAACAAGGTGTTTTTGATGAATAATTATAATCATTTAGACTTAGATAAGGTTAAAGTTTTAGTTTGCCAATATACTAGTATTAAACAAGCTGCTGACTATATTCTTAATGAAGATATCATCTTTAATCCCTTAGTAATCAAGGCAAAATTAAAAGACAGTGAAGAAGCTTTAAATTTATTAAAAAAAGACTTTAATTTATCATTTGATGGTATTGTTGATATTGGTGATGTCTTAGTAAAGGCTTCTAAAGATATTTGTTTAGACGGTTATGAGTTAGCCAATGTTTTGACATTCTCTAATCATTGCCTAAGAATCAAAAATAGAATGAGTAGTCTAAATGATGATCTAAATATCAAGGGCTATAGTGAATCTTTATTCATAGGTGAATACTTAATCAAAAGAATTGATAAAGTAGTGGATATTAATGGCAACATCAAAGAAGATGCTAGTCCTAAGCTTAAGTCTATCTTTGAATCTATTAATAGAAACAGTGATCACATTAGAAGTGCTTGTGCTAATTTTGTGACAAGACATTCATCTTCTTTACAAGAAAATAATGTTTTTACTAGAAACGATAGAATTGCTTTCTTATTAAAGAATTCAGATAAACATAAATTCAAAGGCTTCCAATATGGCACTAGTGCTTCTGGCTTAGCCACTTATGTGGAACCTGAAGAATTTGTCGAATTAAACAATAAGACTCTTGCTTTAGAAAATGAAAAGTTAGAAGAAGTAAATAGAATCTTAAGAGAAGTATCTTATTTTGTAGGCAAAGTTGCTCCTTTATACCAATTAAATTTTGATTCATTAGTCAAATTGGATGTGATATTCGCTAAGGCTGAATATGGTTTTTATAATTCAGGTTGTGTAGCTAGTATCAACTATGATCATAATCTATATATCAAAGACATAGCTCATCCTCTAATTGATTCAAAAAAGGTGGTCTTAAATACTTATACTTTAAGTAATCCATATAGAGGAATTGTAATATCTGGTACGAATACTGGTGGTAAGACCGTTGGATTAAAGTTAATTGGCCTTTCTGTTTTAATGTCATATCTAGGTATTCCCGTACTAGCTAGTAAGGCTGATATACCTTTCTATGAAAATGTCTATATTGATATCGATGATAATCAATCAATTACTAATGC
>CAKUTY010000184.1 GCA_934692455.1 uncultured Erysipelotrichaceae bacterium | reverse complement strand
GCTTTTTACTCAACACATTGTTATTTTCAATGAATAATTGTTCTAGTCTTTTTTTCATTTTTGCATTTCGTACATATATTTTATTATCTTTATGTACGATTGTCCAATATTTAATAGACAGTTTTTATCAGATCAATATTGAAATGACATGAAAATTGCATATAATAGTTTTGGAAAAACCTTTAATTTAGTACGAGATACTATGAAGGCTTGAAAAAACACTGGTTTCTTTTGATGTGCGCCTTCAAATGTATTTTATGTTTGAAGGTTTTTATTTAGGAGGAACTTTTATGTTAAAAGGCAGAAGCTTATTGGAACCAATGGATTTCAGTTTAGAAGAATTAGATGGTATTTTTGATTTAGCAGACCGTATTATCGCTGACCCTCAAAAATATGCTCATGCGTGTGATGGAAAGCTATTAGCTACCCTATTCTATGAACCAAGTACACGTACTCGTTTCAGCTTTGAAGCTGCAATGTTAAGACTAGGTGGTCAAGTAATTGGCTTCTCTGAGCCAAATTCAAGTTCAGTTGCTAAGGGCGAAAGCATTGCCGATACAATCAGAACAATCTCATGTTACGCAGACGTTGCTGTTATGCGTCATCCAAAGGAAGGTGCTCCAAGAGTTGCTGCTAATAGCACTGACATGCCAGTAATCAATGCTGGTGATGGTGGTCACCAACATCCAACCCAAACTTTAACAGACTTATTAACTATCAGAAGAACACTAGGTACTTTTGAAAACATTACAGTAGGTTGCTGTGGTGACTTAAAGTTTGGTCGTACAGTTCACTCACTAATTAAAGCATTATCAAGATACAAGAACGTTAAGTTCGTACTTATTTCTCCAGAAGAATTATCAGTTCCTGATTATGTTAAAAAAGAAGTTTTAATCAAAAACAACATCGAATTCAAAGAAGTTAGAACTATGCAAGAAGCACTAGGCGAAGTAGATGTTCTATACATGACTCGTGTTCAAAGAGAACGTTTCTTCAACGAAGATGATTACATTCGTCTAAAGGACTCTTTCATCTTAGACAACGAAAAGATGCAACTAGCTAAGAAAGACATGATTGTCTTACACCCACTACCAAGAGTTAACGAAATCGCTACTGAAGTTGATAGTGATCCACGTGCTAAGTATTTTGAACAAGCAAAGAATGGTATGTTTGTACGTATGGCTCTAATTATGAGCTTACTTGGAATTGAAGGTTAATAGGAGGCCAAAAATGATTGTAACTAGTATTGAAAATGGAATTGTAATTGATCATATTACTGCTGGATTAGGTGCTCAAATTTTAGAATATCTAAAAATTGACACAAGCGAAAACACTATCGCCTTTATCATGAACGCTCAAAGTAAGAAACATGGTAAAAAAGATATCATCAAGATTCAAAACGTAACTGACGTTGACCTAACAGTACTTGGTCTAATCGACCCTAAGGCTACTGTTAATGTTATTAAAGAAGGCAAGATTGTTGAAAAGATTAAATTATCTTTACCAGAAAAAGTAACAAACGTTATTAAGTGTAAGAACCCAAGATGTGTTACTTCTGTTGAAAGAAACATTCCTCATATCTTCCATTTAATCAACCCAGAAACAAAAGAATATCGTTGTGAATACTGCGATGAAATCGTTTCATTTAATAAGAAATAGTCAATGAAAAAGATCATTAAAAACGGTTTAATCATTGACCCTAGTCAAAACCTATGCGAAGAAGGTAACTTATATCTTGATGATGATAAGATCGTCATGATTGAATTAGCTGACAAGACATTAGGAGAAGCTAAAGACTTTGAAAAAGCTGAAATAATTGACGCCAAGGGTCTATGGGTAACACCAGGTTTAATCGACCTACATGTTCACTTTAGAGAACCAGGACTAGAATATAAAGAAGACATTAAAAGTGGTTCTGAAGCTGCTGTACACGGTGGCTTTACTACTGCATGTATGATGCCTAATACTAAGCCTGTAATTGATAGTGTAGAAACATTAGAATATGTTGATAAGAAGGCAAAAGAAGCTGATCTAATCAACGTATTAACTATCGCCGCCATCACTAAGGGTCAAAAGGGTGAAGAACTATGTGACTATGAAAAACTAATGGAAGTAGACACCATTACTAAAAAGATTAACGGTAAGGGTATTTGCGCTATCAGTGAAGATGGTCGCTCAGTAATGAATTCTAAGGTAATGTTAGAAGGTATTAAAGAAGCTAAAGAATTAAATCTACAAGTATTCTCACATACTGAAGATGATTCACTTGCTTCTACTAGCATTGGCGAAGAATTGATTGTCGCAAGAGACATTATGTTGGCTAATGAAGCTGACGCAAGAATACACCTATGTCATATTAGTACTAAAAATAGCCTAGACATTATTAAGACCGCTAAAGAAAGAGGAATCAAGGTAACTTGTGAAACAGGACCTCACTACTTTATCTTTAATAAAGATGATGTAAATGGTGATCCTAACAAGAAAATGAACCCACCTCTTCGTAGTAAAGAAGATGTTGAAGCTGTTAAAGAAGCCTTAAGAAACGGCACAATTGATGTAATCGCTACTGACCATGCACCTCATAGTAAGGAAGAAAAGTCTAAGCCTATCGAGAAGGCCTTAAATGGTATCGTAGGCATTGAAACATCATTTGCC
>CAKUTY010000183.1 GCA_934692455.1 uncultured Erysipelotrichaceae bacterium | reverse complement strand
AATAATAAAGTAGGCGATAGATTTTAATATTTTCTATCGCCCCTTCTCAAACCGCACGTGCCCTCCTAAGGCATACGGCTTTCCAATGTGAATTATTTGAATAGACTAAATGTTGTAAATTGCATATTACTTAGCGTATGCGAATTTGAAGAACTCGCTTCTATAACCTTTCCGATATTTCTTTCTTATTTCTTTTGTTTGGCTAAGAAATTCATCAATGGAAAGATTTGGGGAGAGTATTAAGCACTTTAGATATTCACCAGTGACAAGACCCATATCTTTCACAAAGAACTCGTTGCCGTATTTAACTGTCAAGAGTTTTCCTTGCGCCTGACCTCCGTGTTTCTTCCCTCTACAAGAGAAGCTTACGCGTAGTCTTTGCCTTACATATCCATCTAGTGCGCCTGCTTTTAGGGCAGGGATACCATACATAGTTCTACCCATTTCTTTAAGTAATGGCTCTAATTCCTTTTTGACTTCAAATGGAATTAGGAAGTAGTTGAACTTTCCTCTTAATATTGGATTTAAGATTTCTTTCCATTTCTCAAATGAGTATGTCCAACTCTTCTTTGTTTTAGCCTTAATATCGGATTTGAATTTCTTCAACGATTTAATAGAAGGGCCAAATGTATAGTATACTCTATCCCCGTTCTTGTTTAATCTTAGATGATTAAACGTAAAACCTAGGAAGTCAAAATCTTTTTCATGGAAGTCGATATCATCACTTTTATCTTCAGCCAACTCTAACCCAAGTTTCTCTAAAGTATCGTGCACCAAAACTTTAGCTTTCTCTAATTCTTCTTTAGATTTGCACATGACTATTGAGTCATCCGCATATCTTACAAACTCTAGATTTTCCTTAGCTAATTCCCAATCAAGTTCATTAAGATAAACGTTTGCCAACAGTGGTGAAATGACCCCACCTTGCTGCGTGCCGCTTACTGTCTCGTACTTGATTTCATCTTCCATATAGCCTGCTTTTAAGGTTTTCCAAATAATATCTAGCACTGTCCCATCGGATACATACTTATTAATAACCTTCATTAGTTTCTTATGAGGTATATTGTCGAAGTATCCTTTTATATCAAAATCGTAGATATAAAGATATCCACTCTCAAGTCTTGATACAACTTTCTTGATAGCTAGTTTTACATCTCTTTGAGGTCTAAACCCACAAGAGTTTTCATGGAATACCTTTTCTTCAAAGAATGGTTCAAGTTTCATTACTAGAGCTTGTTGAACAATTCTATCCTTGATTGTTGGGATACCAAGTGGCCTTAGTTTCCCGTTTTTCTTAGGTATATACTTTCTTCTTACAGGTGAAGGCTTATAAGTTTTAGTTTTAAGTTCATTTAAGATTACTTCGATGTTTTCATCTAAGTGTTCTTCAAACTTTTTAATACTTACTTTATCAACACCTGCGCACCCATTGTTCTTCTTTACTCTTTTAAAAGATTCTAAAAGAACATCTTTGTGTAGGATTTGTCCATACACACTAAATAATTTGAATTTTAATGGTTCATTCATAACGTCTATTCTTATCTCCTTTCTTCTGATATGCAATATCTTCTAAGGTTAATAATGATTGTTTATCAATATTCTTAGATTTAACACTTACATATCGACACTTACTCAAAGCTCACAAGGCGCCACCGCTTCGCTCCATCATATTTCTATAACTTCTTAACTACTATCAGTGACTCTGACTTCTTCGTACACTATTCATCACTTCGCTACGCTTATAGATGATAGTCCATTAAATACGAAGACCTCACAGGATTATCTGTGCCTTCCCTTGAACTCATGCCTCCTGCTTTCACACTTAGTACTATTAGATATCGACATAGTCTTTGATATCTAATCATAGGACTTCTATAATTTTCGCTACATCGTCATTACTAAATGCCACTGTGCATTGATATATTGGTGCCTAAGTTCTTGCGTAACTCCCTTCACACACCACCTCACGATGATGCATTGAGTCTAACTTACTACTTGGCTATATCCTTAGTAGATAGGTATTTCAACCTATTGGGAATATTTTACTTCCATGCCTTTGTATATAGTGATACTAGTATCTTTTATACCTAGACATATAAAATAAAACAGTTAGTGTTATCTAGTGATGACACTAACTATAAGCACGACTGCCTGTCGTACAAAAAGACAGCTAAATTCATAGCTGTCTGCATGTAGTTAATGATTGCTTGTTGCATCTTTTAATGAAGATCGTATAGCTTTAAATACTTCATCATGTGATAATCTTTCTTGATTGTTTTTTTCTTCAGTATCCGCTTCATCAAGCATATCTTCGATATGTGACTCTTTTACAAGTTTCATTCCCATTTCAATTCGTATTTCATGTTTTTTTGGATCTTCATTCGAATAAGAATATAAGTCAAAACCAATGATATCAAAACCTATTTTTTGATAAAAACAAATCGCATTTTCATTACAGGATTGTGTTTCCAATACAACCATTCTTGTATTTGTTTTTATTGCTTCTGCAAGAATCGTCTGTATCAATGCAGTTCCAACACCATTATTACGTGCAGTTTGCTCAAATATACAGATGTTACTGATTCTGAATCGGTTGTTCCATTGTTCGATGGCACCTTCAACAAATCCAATCAACTTTTCATCTTCAAATGCACCATAGGCAATGGGATTGTCCAACCATTCTCC
>CAKUTY010000182.1 GCA_934692455.1 uncultured Erysipelotrichaceae bacterium | reverse complement strand
GACTAATACCCCTGGTGGTATTGGTGAAGAGGATATTGTTCATATTGTCTTGCCTTATATTCATAGTGCTAGAGAAGGTGTTACTTATTTAGGTAGTTTATTAGAGAAGTATGGCACTTATGAGTCTAATGGTATTGCCTTCTGTGACAAAGATGAAGTTTGGTATTTGGAGACTATTGGTGGTCATCATTTTATTGCCAGAAGAGTTGAGGATGATGAGTATGTGGTGTTGCCTAATCAATTGAATATTGATTATTTTGATTTTGATGATGCGTTTGGTAAACAAGAGAAGCATATTTGTTCAAAGGATTTAAGAGAATTTATTGAAGAGAATCATTTGAATTTAGGCTTTGACTATAAGTTTGATGTTAGGACAGCTTTTGGTAGTCATAGTGATGCAGATCATGTCTATAATACTCCTCGTGCTTGGTATATGTTAAGATATTTCAATCCTAATACTTTTGATTGGGAGCATATTAGTCCTGAGTGTGATAGTTTGCCTTTTTCTATGAAGCCTGAAAGAAAGATTACAATTGAGGATGTTAAGTATATTTTGAGTAGTCATTATCAAGGGACTGAGTATGATCCTTATGTTAAGAGTGAGAAGTCTAATTTGTATCGTAGTATTGGTGTTAATCGTACTGATGATTTAGAGATTTTACAGATGCGTCCTTATGGAAGACCCATTGAGTATCAAGCTTTTGCGTCTAATGTATATAATGTTGCCATTCCACAATATACATGTGTTAATAAGGCTCCAGAGTATTTAAGTTGTACCACTACAGACGTGAATACTAATAGTTTCTATTGGGCTAGTAGATTGATTGCGGCTTTAGGTGATAGTGATTTCTATGGTAATGTAGGTCATATTGAAAGATATCAATTACAGGGTGCTGCTTTGGCTAATAAGCTAATTAAGGAATTTGATAAGACTTTAGAAGGCTTAGATGGTGAAGAGTTAATTAAGGCTGCTGAACATGCGAATAATGTGATTTGTGATGAGTTTGAGAAGCTAAGTATTGATGTCTTGGGTAAGGTGTTAAAGGTATCTACTAATAGAATGAAGAATGCTTATCAAAGAAATGATAATTAGATAATGTTAATAAATCGGAATTTTTGGGGAATGGAGCATACATGATCAGAAGAGCAAAAGAAGAAGACGCTTCAAGAGTTGCGGAGATCCTTGTGTTTGTGAAACGGATGAAGTTTCGTTCGATATTTCAGGACGACGGCTATTCATTTGGCGAACTGCAGGTGCTTCCTGTAGCGAAGAAATACCTTGAATGTGGCATTCTGAATCATATGTTTGTATATGATGATTGGATTGTAAAAGGGCTTATCCACATAGAGGAAAATGAAATCGTCGAATTATATGTCGATTATTTCTTTCAAGGTCAAGGCATAGGAACTGCATTGATAGAGTACGCTAAAGAAAACTATCCGGTCACATTTCTGTGGGCGATCGAGAAGAATGCTGATTCGATTCGTTTTTATGAGACACACGGGTTTCACCTTACAGATACAAAGAAGTATGAAGAAGGAACTACAGAATATCTTGTAAAAATGGAAAGATGAATTCCAGTTTATAGTATTAAATTTGTCTAGCTAGTATATTTTACATTGGAGCTATATATGGTGAAAGATTATATCAAATGGATTAGAAGTAAGGTGGGTCACGAAAAAGTTATTCTTGTTTTTGCTGGCGGATGCGTGTTTGATGAATGTGGACGAGTGCTTTTGCAAAAACGTGGTGAGAGCGGAAAGTGGGGATTTCCAGGTGGAGCAATCGAATTGGGTGAGACACCAGAAAATGCTGCCATACGTGAATTAAAAGAAGAAACAGGTTTAGATGTTGTTGTTAAATCGCTCATTGGAATCTATACAGATAGTGATATGAGATATCCAAATGGGGATCAAGCGCATAGCATTTGTATTGTATATGAACTTAGGGAGATCGGTGGCAAATTGAAATGCGATAATTTAGAAACTTTAGAACTAAAGTATTTTGACATTGATGAATTGCCAGTAATGTTCTGCAAACAGCATGAGGAAATAAAAGTGGATTTAATAAATAAATATGGAAAAAGATAACTTGCTGCTTGAATTTAGTTTATTTAGCTAAAGTAAATTGATAAGTATAATTCTAACAATCCTTAATCTATTCTTAATGAAATTTGATGATGGTTGTTTTATTTTTGTTGTTGTAGTTGACTTTCTTGCTTGGTTTGTATGGTAATATAAGCAAGAAAGTCAATAAAGAAAGTGGCTATATGTAGAAATCACAAAAATAATGGTGAGATTAGTTGTGTGGTTTTAGAAGGTGATTGTTATGATGGGAAAAGAACTTTGGGAACTATTTGTAAAGAATAATGGTATTACTGAAACTGATTATGAGGAGTTTGCGTTTGGAGGTGATCCTGATTTATTAGCTCATTTAGTTGAAATTGGCGAGAAAACAGCTACTGCCTCAGCTTATCCTTTATATGAATTAGAAGGTGAACCCTTACCTAAAGTAGGGTCTTATAGTGTTGTCTTAGATTCTAAGGATAATGCGGTTTGTATCATAAAAACTACTAAAGTATATGTTGTTCCTTTTGATGAAGTATCTATGGAACATGCATATAAAGAGGGAGAAGGGGATAAATCTTTAGATTATTGGAAAAAAGTACATGAGGATTTCTTTAGTAAATGTTTAAATG
>CAKUTY010000181.1 GCA_934692455.1 uncultured Erysipelotrichaceae bacterium | reverse complement strand
AATTAAACAATAAAGGACTATATACAGACATATGAGTATCTAACTTTCCCACAAAAGAGAAAGAAATAATAGCCTGCAAGATACAAGTTATTAAAAATAGATGCTTCTTTGACTTAAATAAATAAATAAAATAATTCTTATTTAACATTTAAAGCTCCTGTATGTTCATATATGAACAATTCCTCAAAGTTTACATTCAACACATCAAGAATCAAAGGATTCAATGCCTCCAACTTCTTAGACACATCCTCTCTATTACCCTTAATAACCAAAGTAACAATTCTACCTTCCATATTCTTGTACAACACGTCAAAGCCCTTAAACATTTCAATATCAACTTCTTCCTTAAAAGCTAATTGATACTTATTAATATTAGCCTTAGATTCTAATAAATCACCATAAGTCTCAATGTGACCATTTTCTAAGATGCCATAAGAATCACAAATATCCTCAAGTTCCTTCAAGTTATGAGAAGAAATAATAATCAAAGAATTATTATCCTCAATCAAATCACTCAAGGCATTCTTAATATGAACTCTAACAATTGGATCTAGGCCATCAAAAGCCTCATCCAACAACAATAAGTCTGGCTTACAAGCCAAGGCAATCAACAATAAAGCCTGTCTTTTCATACCCTTAGAAAAGTTAGAAATATTGTCAGTTTCACTTAACTTAAATAAGTTTAAATACTTTTGATACACTTCCTCATCAAAGTCATAGAAGCTCTTATAAAACATCTTTAAACTCTTGATACTTGAACCATAAGGATAATATGGATCATCAGATACTAGAAAGATTCTCTTTCTAATTTCTACATCTATATGTGTATCTAAACCTTCAAAAAGCACTAGACCATCATCCAAAGAATAGATGCCGGCAATACTTCTTAAAAGAGTAGACTTACCTGCTCCATTAACACCTACTAGACCGAAAATAGAGCCATGATCAATATTTAAAGAAACATCATCTAAAACGCTTTTATCCTTAAAAGCCTTCGTTACATTTTTAATCTCCAACATCATCTAACTCCCAAATACTTTTTCAACAGCATTTAATACTGTCTCTTTTTGATAACCATTTTCCTTCAGCTTATTCAATAAAAAATAAACTTCTTCGGCATCTGAATTAACGGTTGTCGTATCAGCCACAAAGCTACCTTTCTTGAACACCGAATAGATATAACCATCTTGTTCAAGTTCTTGATAAGCCTTTTGAACCGTATTAGGATTAATACCCAAATCACTTGCCAATTCTCTTACCGAAGGTAGCTTATCATTTGGCTTTAAAACACCTGCATTAATAAACTTAATTATTTGAGACTTGATTTGTTCATAGATTGTTTCTTTTCCTTGTAGATTAATAAGAAACATTCACATCTCCTAATTCAAATTATTTAATTTACCATCCTTTAGTAATAAACACTTATCCGACATTCTCGCAACCTCGTCAGAGTGTGTTACCACGATAATTGTCTTACCAAAGTTATGAGCTAAGTCCTTAAACACATCAATAATTTCTTTTTCAGTAGCTGTATCCAAGTTACCAGTAGGTTCATCCGCAAAAATCAAGTTAACATTACTTGCCAAAGATCTCGCGATAGCAACACGCTGTTGCTCACCACCTGACAATTGACCAACCATTCTATCGGCCTTAGTTCTCACAATACCAAACTTTTCCAATAGATTATAAGCTACTTCCTTCTTGTCCTTTGGAACCTTATTATCGGTTTCTTCCATAGCTACCATAACATTTTCAACAGCTGTTAAATAACTGATTAAGTTATATTGTTGAAAGACAATCGCAATCGCATTTCTTCTATACTTTGCCAAACCCATCTTCTCAACATCTTCACCATCAAAATAAATCTTGCCACTCTTTGGTTCATCAAGTCCTGCAATAAGAGATAGAAGTGTTGTCTTACCACTACCAGAAGGACCTAGAATAGTATAGAAATTGCCTGACTCGAAAGTATAGTTTAAGTCTTTAAGAATTTGTCTTTCGTAGCCACCATCAATATATGAATAATTAATATCTTCTAATTTTAAAATTTCTGACATATTGGCCTCCTTAGTTCTGGTTCATTAAAATCTTCTTAGGATTAAAACGCATAATCATCATTGAAGGAATCAAGATTGAAATTAATACAATCGCAAGACCCACAACATAGATTTCCGCAATAATAACCGGTGAAATAGAAACATTATAGTTGCTTACTAAATCCTCTAAAGTAACATCACTACTGTAGTCATCACTCCAGATTGAAGAACTATAATAGATGTCATTGTCATTATTTTCTTCATTAATGCCACTAGAAGTAATTTGATATTCAAGGACTGTTTGACCAACCTTATTAGCGATTAGACTACCAGTACCAATTGAAAGTGTAAAACCAAGTAAGGCAACAAGAGCTAATTCTACAAAGAATTGGGCAACTACCTTAAATTTACTTGCACCAATTGACAACAAGACACCAATTTCATATTCTCTAGTCTTTAATGTTAGAGCTGTAATAAGTGTGATAATTACTACCGCATTGATAATTACAAGCCATACGATAAATGAAGCATAAATACTTAAAGTATCAAGAGGCTTAGCCAACTTATTGAATTCTTCATTATCAACGCTAATCTTCTTATAATCACCTAAAGTATCCTTATAATCTTCTACAAACTTATCCACTTCAAGTGGATCATTTAATAATAATGTAACAGTACCTAATTGAACCTTAGAAGCAT
>CAKUTY010000180.1 GCA_934692455.1 uncultured Erysipelotrichaceae bacterium | reverse complement strand
CCCCAACAAGATTCCCGCAGGGGCAAAATGAGCGAAAAGCGAATTTTGGTACTGCGGTAGAATCTTGCTCTAAGAAAGTGGCGGCTTTCCCTGTGTGGGCTTTTGCTGATACCCTCGACGGAGAGGGCGGGGCTTCTGCCAACTTTGCGGCGGTATTTCTCCCCCTAATACCTACAACACCACGTAAAGCAAAATTGACGGAGATTTGCGAAAATTTCTTTCTATCCCCCTTTTCACGGCATAATACCGACGATTTTTGAAAATGCCAAAAATGGGCGCAAAAAAACAGGAAACCTTTTTTGATTTCCTGTCTTGGTGTGCCGTTCTATGTAGCGGCGGTTATTCTGTTATCATTCCCCAGAAGCAAACTTGTAGCCTATGCCTAAAACCGTCTTTATGTAGGTGGGCTTTTTGCTGTCCGGCTCTATCTTTTTCCGTAGATTGCATATCACGCTGGCAACGCTTGACTGGCAGCTTTCGCTTTCTTTAATCTAACAAAAAATTCTCCATATCTGGATTCCAATTTAGTATGGCTATAATCTCTGCATGGTCTGCTATAGAAGAAACAATAATTTCTCCATCTCCCATAAAGCAAAAATAGCCATCTGATAAAGTTTCTAAGTTCTCTATTGGAATATCCAACCATTGACCATCCTGAATGCCCCAAAGCTGTATTTCCTGCGCTGATATTCCTTGATATATAGTTGTTCCGATAAATAATATTTTGCTCTGTCCGATGCTGGTCTGAACGCAATCTATAGTCACATTATCTGCATTAAACTCTTTATAAGCTATCTTTTTTAATGAATCTGCTTCCAAGAGGACAGCCACAGTTTTATCTAATCCAGCAACATGAGGAGTATTCAGAATTTTGCACAATACAAATATTTCATTTACATCTTTTTGTGAAAAGTGTCCGCAATAAATCTGGTCTATCACAATATCTTCCCGACTGATATTTCCATCTTCATAACTTTCCATTACTGTTTCCAAAATGTATTCATTAAATTCTGTAAATGCACTTCTGTCATCCGCTTCTTTACTGCAACTTGCCAATAAAAATACACATGCCACCATTAAAACAAGTACATCTAATTTCTTCATGAAAAACACCTCCTATCTTTTTAATCTTTGAGTATATTGTCAACTACAAACCGAATCTCTTCTTCTGACTGTTCCATGGCATTCCACTCAGCCATTAGGTCAGAGTTTTCCGGGTCAAATTGTACATCAGTTGCATACATGATTACATAAGTCGCATTTTCTGTTGCAAAAAGATAGCGGCCAATACCAGCAATGCCGGATTGCTCAAATTCTTTCGCTGACATACAATAGTCGGCATATTGGAATATATAAAAGAGAGTTCCACGGTATAACACCTCACCAGATTCATCCGCCGGGGTTTGTGCGTTATAAACGGATTTAACGCAAAACTCCCACATAGTAGAATTGTTTGGAACAAAAATATCCTCAATTACCTCGTATTTGCCTTTCCAACTATCGGGCAAAATCAGCGTAAGCCCAATTTCCTCCAGCACAACATTCTCCTGTTCTACCGGTACTTCAATAATGATTTCGTGGGCAAAGGCTATTGCACCTACACTGAAGCTGGATACCATAAGAAGCAAAGCTGCCGCAGCTGCTAAAAACTGCCGGATCCTTTTCTGGCGGTGCTGTGCCGCATAATTAGAGATTCTTTCTGCCTGCTGAACAAGCCGGTCATCAATGTTTCCAATATGTTCTGAAAGTTGCTTTTTATTCATACTTCGATATCCTCGCTTTCTAAATACTTTCTTAACTTTCGGCGCATTTCATATAACATAGATTTCACTTTACTCTGTGTAAAACCTGTGTTTTCACAGATGTTTTCAATAGAATCAAAATACCAATATCTCCTGATAAAAACAGTTCTCTTTTCTTCACTCTGCCGCCAAAGGAATTTATCAATCGTGATTTCTATACGTCTTGATTCAATTTCCGATTCAGGACTTTCCGTTCCAGATACACAATCGCCTAATTCCTCTAGAGAGGTAATTGCAATAGGATTTCTTTTTGCCGCAGAAATGTATTCATATTTTTTTAATGCAAGATTTCTTGTAATTCTACTGATAAAGGCAGAAAACCTGTTTGGACGCTCATTTGGAATCGCATTCCATACAGCAAAATATGTGTCATTCACACATTCCTCGCTATCTTCGCAGCTTAAAAGAATATTCTTAGCAATGTGTGTGCATAACCTACCGTATTTTAGGGCGGTTTCCTTGATTGCTTCCTCCCTTCGTTCCCAATATAGTTCTACAATTTTGTTATCGTCCATATGAGTTTCCCTCCCCATATTATATAGTGAAAGCTGCTTTCACTATATAAGTACGGTTTTCTCGCTGTAGGTTGTAAATATTATCAAAAATCTATATTTTACACCAAGATTTTTTGTTCCCCTTGGAAACAAATTACGTATAGCTAAATTTTTCCCTGCACTTTATAATTATACACATTCAAACGAGCAGCAACAATAGACTTTGCTAATTACTATTTTCTTTAAAAAATACAGGGAAAAAGGGATTCCACAATGCGGTCGTTTGGTTTCTGTTTCGGAATAGTGTGGTGCTGGCGGTCTATCTCTTGTTTTCGGTTGCTTGCTTCTTTACCGTACATGAGCATTGTTGCTGGGAATCAGGCAATAACCGATGAACTCCTGCAAGGTGGGAATATCCTCCGTGTAAAGAAGTCCATCCAG
>CAKUTY010000179.1 GCA_934692455.1 uncultured Erysipelotrichaceae bacterium | reverse complement strand
TATGATGGTACTATTTATGATACTTGTTATTTAATTTGGGATAATATGAAGCTTCCTAAGGAAGATGAAACTTTACATTCTTATCAATTGTTTGCGAAGGTAATGGATAAGATTGGTTTGCATGAGGGCAGTGTGTTTAAGTTTCAACAAAGTAACTTTGATAATTCAAATCCTGAGTTCTTATTGCAACTTCAAACACTTCAATATGATTTGTTGTATGGCGATGATTATTTGAGCGATTATAGAAAGTGTGTTCCTAATGAATTCTATATGTTAGGTTTATATGAACCAGTGATTGAAGAGGTTGAGTTTGTTTCTGATGAGATAGCTATTGTGAAGGGTCAAAACTTTACACAATCTTCTAGAGTATATGTAGATGGTACTAGGGCTGATACGGTGTTCTTGAATGAGAATCAATTGTTTGTGATTAGGGCTGAATTTAATGAACATTCAATCTTGAGAATTGGTACAAGATCTAATTCAAGTACTCATAAGAACTTATCTTATGGACCGTTCTTCTATATGGATCCTGAGGATAATCCTATTAATCAACTACCTGAGGGTTGTGAGGATTTAGAACATTGTGATCTTATCAAGTATGATGAAGAAGGAAATTATAGATTTACCGTATGCGATGAGGAGGATAATTGTGTCCTTAAGCAATGTGGTAAGGATGGAAGATGTTCCATTGTAGAAGAAGAAATAACTGAAGAATAAAATAGATACTTCTGGAGGAATCTGGAAGTATTTTATTTTACAATGGTCATATGAATAGAATGATAGAAATATGTTGTGGTAGTTATGATGATGCATTAGCTAGTTATAGGGGTGGTGCTAAGCGAATTGAGCTTAATAGTGCCTTATATTTGGGCGGTTTGACTCCTTCTTTAGCTTCTTTAATATTGACTAAAAAGGATACAGATTTAAAGGTTATTACAATGGTAAGGCCTAGGGCTGCTGGTTTCTGTTATACAAGAGAAGAGTTTGAGACGATGAAGTTAGATGCAACTTTGATGTTAGAAAACGGCGCTGATGGTATTGCGTTTGGCTGTTTAACAAGTGATGGTGAGATTGATGCTGATCAAACTAAAGAAATTGTTGATATTATTAAGTCTTTTAATAAAGAAGTTGTTTTCCATCGTGCTTTTGATTGTGTAAGGGATGTAGATAAGGCTATGAATACATTGATTGAATTAGGTGTTGATCGTGTATTAACTAGTGGTTTAAAGCCTAAGGCCATGGATGGTATTGAGATGATTAAGTATTTGCAGGATAAGTATGGAGATAGAATAGAGATTCTTGCGGGTAGTGGTATGAATGCTTCTAATGCAAAAGAAATGATGGATAGAACCGGTATTAGTCAAGTTCATTCTTCTTGTAAGGGTTGGAGATATGATTCAACAACTAGTGGCAAGTTTGTGAATTATTGTTATGCAGGTGATCCTCATCAAAATGATTATGATGTGGTTGATGAAGACTTGGTTAGAAAGATTGTTAATAGTATATAAATTTAATACCGAGGAGTTCTATGGTAGTTTTTGTTTGAAACCTATTGAATAAGTAGGATGTATTTTAGGGTGATTTTATACTAGGAATATTACATAAATTCACCCTAAAAAAATTAAATTTAGGGTAAAAACTAATTATAGAACTTTTACAAATTTACCCTAAAAATAAGCACATCCATACAATAATAAAGGTGCTTATGTACTAGTGTTTTTCTAAGTCGTCTTTAAAGATGCCTAAAAACATTATTGCAAAGTAAGTTATGTCTCCAAGGTTTCTAGTGTCGTTAGTGATCTTAAATGCTTCATAATAATCTTTTTGTCTGTTTTTGCAGGCAATAGATAATCTTAAGGCAACAATAGGGTCTAGTGTTTGAGATAAATAATAACTAGATATGTAGCGAGATATACGACCATTTCCATCATAGAAAGGATGAATGTATCCAAGGAAATAATGGAAGATGGCTACTCTTAGGATGCAAGGTAATTTGTTGTCGTTAAGAATTTTTAGGGCTGAGTTTACAGCTTCAATTACTTTACTTTCTGGATAAATGCCTTTATGGATTGTTTTTGTTGAGGAAACAATATTCACTATGTCTCTTCTAAAGATTAGACCGTCTGGAATGTTATTTGGATCATTCTTCTCGATGTCTTGGATTAGTATGTCATTATAGACTTCTCTTAATTTAGAAGAATCGGTAATTGGAACAAATTCTTTGTCTTTTAATAAAATATCTCTATATTTGTTAACTAGGCCATATAATCTTTTGTATTCTTTTGGTTTATTAGTATTTAATAAATCAATTACTTCTTCTTTGTTTACCACAATTCCTTCAATCGCATTAGTGGCGATTATTTCTTCAATAAGGGGATTGGTTTTAGTTACTTTGTTACTTAAGGTTTGGATGTCTTCTATTAAAGATAACACTTCTTCATTTAAGCGTAAGAATGAAGGATTATCATTTATCATTATTGGAAAATGAATAGTATTAGGCATGTTAAAACGTTCATTATAAAGTTCTTTATAATTGATGTTATTTTTAAAACTAGCTTTGTATAAAGATAAGTAATTCATTAAGATAATTCTACACTACTAGTGCTATGAACATCTTCTTTTTTAAAGCAATTATTTTGAGTAAAATATTATTATTAATAGGAGCTATTTTTATGACTGAAATCAATCAAAAATGTTCTGAAGTTTCTGAAGTTACTAGTGTAGAAGATACTACTGTTGATA
>CAKUTY010000178.1 GCA_934692455.1 uncultured Erysipelotrichaceae bacterium | reverse complement strand
ATAAGATCGTTACTCTTGATGGTGATGTGGTTCATAAGGGTGGTTATATGACTGGTGGTAAGGTTAAAAATGAAACCAGTATCATTACTGCTCAAAGTGAACTTGAAAGAAGTAAGAATGACTTATTGTCTTTAAGAGCCAAGGCAGAACTTGCGAATAAGGAATATGAGAAGATTATTCTAAATAAGAATAAGACGGAGATGGAATTAACTGAGAAACGTATTTCTATCGCTCAAATTGAACCTTTAGTTGATGTGAAAAGAACTAAGTATGAAAAGCTTAAGAATGATTACGAATTAATCAATCCAAAGAATATTGAGTCTGATGAAACATATACTGATGAACTTGTTATTGAGCTTTCTAATGCTTATAAGTTAAGAGATGAATTATCTACTTCTTTAAAGTTAAAAAGAGAAGAGAGAATGAAGTTGTCTGCTGATATTGATCGTAAGGATCAACAACTTCGTCAATTAAGAAGACAATCAGAAGGCTCAAGAGATGAAATCTTAAAGATGTCTCAGGAAAAGGCAGTCTTAGATACTAAGCTTGAGAATAATTTAAGTAGACTTGCAAGTGAGTATCAAATGACTTATGAGTATGCTCTAGAACATTTAAATTATGAATTAACAGGTAATGAAAAAGAAGAAGTTGTACAACTAAGAAGTGATATAGCATCTCTTGGTAATGTAAATATGTCAGCTCCTGAAGAGTATGCTGAGGTTAATGGCAGATATGAATTCTTAAAGAAGAATTATGATGATTTGATTAAGTCTAGGGATAAGATTCTTGATGCGATTGATGAGATGGATGAGATTATGAAGTCTCAGTTCAAGGAAACTTTCGATAAGATTAATTCTAATTTGAATGATACATTTAGGAATTTGTTTGGTGGTGGTAAGGCATCATTAATTCTAGAAGATGAAAATGATATCTTAAATACAGGTATTGATATCGATGTTCAGCCTCCTGGTAAGTCAGTTAAGTCTATTAGACTGTTCTCAGGTGGTGAGAAGACTTTGATTGCCTTGTGTGTATTGTTTACTATTATTAAGGTTAAACCAGCACCGTTAATTATTTTTGATGAGGTTGAGGCAGCACTTGACCAGGCAAATGTTGAAAGATTTGCGAAGTATGTTAAGAAGTTTGAAGATGTATCACAATTCTTAATAATTACTCACCGTCCAGGTACGATGGCAGAATGTGATACTTTATATGGTGTTACGATGCAACAGCGTGGTGTTTCTCAAATGCTTAAGGTTAAGTTGGTTGATGCCTTAGAGATGGCTGATAAGAGTGAAGTAGGAGAATAATTTATGGGATTTCTAGATTCTTTAAAACAAGCAATTACAGGTAAAAAGGATACTGGTAAGTATTTAAGTGGTTTTGCGAAGACTAATAATGCCCTTGGTAGAAAGCTTAAGTTTATTACGGAGAATAATACGAAGAATAAGGAAGACTTCGTTGAACAGTTGATGATTACTTTAATTGAGTCTGATATTGGTTATAAGACAAGTGAAGATATTTGTGATCGCTTCTTTAAGGAGACACAGGATTATCTTTATTTAAGACAAGAGGATGTTATGGATATCTTGTTAGAGACTTTTGATGATATCTATAATGAGAAGAAAGATAATGAGATTGTCTATAACGAGGATGGTCCGACTGTTATCTTAATGGTTGGTGTTAATGGTTCTGGTAAGACTTCTACTTGTGCTAAGTTAGCTAAGATGTATAAGGACCAAGGTAAGAAGGTATGTTTAGCTGCTGCAGATACTTTTAGAGCTGGCGCTATTGAACAATTAAGAGAATGGGCAAATAGATTGGATGTTGATTTTGTGTCTGGTAAGGAACAAGAAGATCCAAGTTCAGTACTAGTTAATGCATGTAGATATGCCAAGGAAAATGATGTCGATATCTTGTTGTGTGATACAGCAGGAAGACTTCAAACAAAAGTTAATCTAATGGCTGAGTTAGCTAAGATGAGAAGAGTGGTTGGCAAAGAGATTCCTGGTGCTCCTCATAATGTATGGATGGTCTTGGATGCCAATACTGGTCAAAATGGTATGAGTCAGGCTACTTTATTTAATGAGGTAACTGATTTAACAGGTATTATTCTTACAAAGATGGATGGTACAAGTAAGGGTGGTATTGTCATTGCGATCAAAAATGTCTTGGGTATTCCTGTAAGATTTATCACACTTGGTGAGACAGCTGATGATATAAAGCCATTTGATTTTGATTTGTATCTTTACAGTATCATTGGAGATGGTGATGTTAGATAAGGTTGAAGGTAATCTTTTATTTGACTTCTATGGTTCTTTATTGACGGAGCATCAAAAAGAAGTTTTAGATGATTACTTTAATGATGATTTATCGATGTCTGAATTAGCTGATGAGTATGAGGTTTCAAAGAGTGCTATTTCTGATTTGATTAAAAGATGTTTAAATCAATTGGAAGATTATGAAAGTAAGCTTCATCTTATTAAACAAGCTAGGTCACTAGATGAATTAATTGATAAAATGGAAAAGGATGATATTCCTTTAGAATATCTTAGAGAGCTTAAAAAGATAAACAGGGGGTAGAAAAATGTCAAAAGTTATCGCGGTAAATTCCGGTAGTTCTTCTTTAAAATTCCAATTATTCCAAATGCCAGAGGAGAAAGTTTTAACTTCAGGTGTTGCGGAGAGAATTGGTCAAAAAATGGGTATTTTCACTATTAATGTGAATGGTGAAAAGATTAAGACT
>CAKUTY010000177.1 GCA_934692455.1 uncultured Erysipelotrichaceae bacterium | reverse complement strand
ACCAACAAGAAGATGCAAACGATTATGAAAACATCTTCGATAAGTTTTTAAGTAACATTAGATATGGACCTACATACTTTGCCCTACAAGAACAAGAACTTAGAAACACTCAACAAGTACAAGTACAGGGTGCTATGTCTCGTCAACAAAATGCTATACGAGCAAGCCAAAATATATCACGTACCCTATCTGAAACTAGTAACATTGCAAATGATGCTACATGGAGTCATAGTCAACAGATGAACAATATTATTGATCATTCTAGCGATGGTATAAGAGGAGTTGAAAACTATCATGATTCTTATGGTAATGCGTATCAAGCTGATGTTAAATATGACCACATCTATAAGAAAGGTGATACTTATGTAGGCAGTACTAATGGTAGTCTACAGTTAGGTTCTGATTGGGAAGAACTTAAGAAATAGCGTAAAAATCGTGGGTACAATACTCACGATTTTCATTGAATTAATTAAATTCTAACAATCTTGCCTTCTGATACAAGATAAGTAACATCACATATATTATCAATATTTTCTTTGATGTGTGTTGTAACAATAACGATGCAACCCTGTTCCTTCTTTTTTAAAATTATATTCTTAGTCAATCCAACACTTCTTTCATCTAAACCATTAAAAGGTTCATCAAGAATCAATACTTTTGGATTATGAATAACTGCCTGAATAATTGCCAATTTCTGTTTAGTACCTAAAGATAAATTCTTGTATTTAGTGTCAACAAATTCATTTAAATGATAATAATCAATCCAAGAACTTATCTTATCATCTGTTATTTTCTTAGAGAAATCCTTCAACATTTCTAAGTTTTCCCTAAGAGTCAAAAAAGGCAAAAATTGAACATTCTCAATCATTATTCCAGCATTAGACAAATAATTATTAGGACTTCTTATAGCCTTACCATCTTGCTTAACCATTCCCTTATCAGCCTTCATATAACCACAAATAAGCTTTATTAAAACAGTCTTGCCACAACCATTTTCACCCTTTAAACAGTAAACATTACCCGATTCAAACTTGGTACTCAAATTTCTGATAACCAAATTATCTTTAAACTTCTTAGATACATTATTTAGCTCAATAATCATGACTCATCCCTCCTTGCTATAGAACCGATGTCTGTATAAGATAATCCCGAAATTATAATTAAAATTATTAAAGTTATAAGTGTATTGATATGAAGAATACATTGAAATAGAGTAATAATATTAAACATAACCACAAAACTCAATGGTTCAAAACTCAACAAATAAATACACAAGAATGCAAGATAATTTATCACAAGTATCAATATTGTCTTAATAATAGAAGAAACATTAATATTTGGTTCTAAACAAAATAAACAAACAATTATTATTGTCACTAAGAATAAAAGACTATCTTTCAAATAACTCCTTGTAAATTGTTTTATTCTATTTATAAGATACAAGTTTCTATTTTCACTATGATACTTAACAACTAGATTGTATCCGTTATATGAATCACATACAAAGATAATAGTTTCTAAATAATTAATAATGCCAAAGGCCAAAATAATCATCATTTTTATAAAACTAACAGTTGGTGGCATATCTATATAGTAATCTCTAAAGTCTAATAAACCCAAGTCAAAGAAAGTTAGTAAATCAACCTTATATTCAAAATTCACATTAAGCATTCGAGCAATCTCACACCCAAGCAACACCAACGCTATTATTCGTAATAACACTTTTAGAATTGGTTTTAAATATTTATACTTCATAGGCTTTAATATTTAACAAGTTATACAACACAACACAAACCAACAACGGCATCGATAATTTGAATATATTATGTAAATAATATGCATGAACCATGAATGATGACATTGGAACAAAATAAGACGGTAAGATTCGATATAAGAATAATGAGCCCAACCAAATAAAGACTAAATATACCATCGATGGTCTAATGAAGTCATTGAAAAAATCTACAAGTTTCATGCATAACATAGAATTCGCAAAAATTCCTATACAAGTAAAAATCAAATTAAACAACAAGAAACCGATTTTACCTGGAAAGATTACTCTTAATATCGAGCCTTCAGCAAATGCATAATAAAGTGAATCTGGTTCTAATTCAAAACGACCACCAATCATCGCAACAACACATATGATGATAAAAATTATTGTGTACCACAACATCGGCAGCATCGATAACAACACCTTTGATTTAAATAAATTTTTAGCATATAAATTATTCTTACCAATACTAAGCTTTAAATATTTTTCTTTTATTGTGTAGTAAGATTTACTAGTAGCAACCACTACCATTGGAATTAAAAATGACTGGAATCTTCCTAATTCGAAGATAGTAGACTCGATTGAAATAAAACTATGAAATATACTGTCCTTAACCTCAAATACACCAAACCTTTGTATATCTGGTGCATCCAAATCAAAAAAGAAAAACGTTTTAAACGCATTATAATATATGATAGCCAGTATCACTATACCTAGTAATAGATAAGGCATAAATAACTTTATCTTATTATGTAGTTTCATAAAGCCTCATTTCTAGCCGCAATTAGAATTGCATACCTATTTGTTTTGTCATTAATAACTCTAGCCTTATTTCTTACAAATAGTGGCAAGAATAAATATAATGCCTGATATGTATAACATAAGATAAATATAATAGTTACAATTTTATTAAAATAGTCAATATTCATAAATCTACGTATCATAAATTTAGGTCAGGAATTTATGTTTTTTCCTTTCTTGGCCTATATGTTTGTTAAGCATTCAGTCGGC
>CAKUTY010000176.1 GCA_934692455.1 uncultured Erysipelotrichaceae bacterium | reverse complement strand
ACACACAATACCACAATAGTAACAATATAAGGCAACATCTTATAAAGATTTTGAAGATAAGTAACTCTTTCTACCTTCAAGACATCAGCCAAAGTCCTAGAGATTTCTGCAGGAATATAAATATAAGCCCAATAACACAAGCCAAACAAATAAGCACCCCATGTTGCATTCTTAGGCTTCCAAGAAGTGAAAATAACAAGAGCAACAGCCAACCAACCTAAAGCCTCAATAGTATTATCATTAGCCCAAGTACCTTGAATATAGTCCATTACATAAAACAAACCACCAAGACCACAAATAGCACCACCAATAATAGAAGCCAAATACTTATACTTAGTAACATTAATACCAGCCGCATCAGCAGTAGCAGGATTTTCACCAACCGCTCTTAGATTCAAACCAGTTCTTGTCTTAGTCAAGAAATAATTAGCCACAAAAGCCAAGATTAAACAGAAATAAGCCATCCAACCATAATTCAAGAATAAAGAACCAAATAACCCTAACTTACCTGAAATAAATGGTAAACGTAATTTAAACACATTGGCAGTAGTAGCTACTGAAATGGAACCAACACCACCTGACAGTTTCATCAAAGAACCACCAAAGAAATTAGCGATACCGGTACCAAATATAGTTAATGTTAAACCAGTAACATTCTGATTAGCCTTTAAAGTAACAGTCAAAAAACTATAAATCAAACTGCCTAAAGCACTCGCAAGTATTGCACACAACAAGGCACACAACATACCAATTACACCATTTGGCATTGCGGTACTGCTTTCATAAATAAAAGCGCCAGTCAAAGCACCAATACCACCAAGCTGCATAATACCTGGAACACCCAAATTCAAATTACCAGCCTTTTGATTGATAGTCTCACCAATACAACCAAACATAATAACAGTTCCAAAAGTAATGGCTGAAACAACCCAAGAAATTAATTGTGCACTAGTCATTATGCTTCCTCCTTATGTGAATGCTTAACAAACTTATAATTGACAAAGAATTCAGATCCTAAAATAAAGAACAAAATTATACCTGTAATAATATTAGAAGCATATTCATTTAAGCCAAAGTCAGAGGCAATTTGAGAAGCACCCTTATTCAAGAACACTATCAACAATGAAATAAAGGCCATAGACAAGATATTAAACTTAGCCAACCAACATACGATGATCGCTGTAAAACCTCTACCGCCTGCAGTTTGTTTAGAAATAGTATGAGACATACCAGCTACCTCTACAAAACCTGCAATACCAGCAATACCACCAGACAATAAAACAGTTCTAATAATTGTATTCTTAACATTAATACCAGCATACTTAGCAGTAGCCTCAGATTCACCAACTACAGCCAATTCAAAACCATGTTTAGAATATTTTAAATAAATATAAACAATAACAGAAATCAATAAGACAATAATCACATTCAACAAATATTGATACTCACCAATAGACATAAACCAACCACCATGAGTATTCATATTAATAATACCTACTGAATGTGCTTGTTTCTTATCCCAAAAATCTACAAAGAATTCGACTAGTTGAATCGCAACATAATTCATCATCAAAGTAAACAAGGTCTCATTAGTATTATATTTAGCCTTAAAATAAGCTGGTAAAAAAGCCCACAAAGCACCACAAATTGCTGAAGTTACAAACATAATTAACAACAATACTGGAGTAGAAATAGTATTGCCATAATTAATCATCAAAGCAGCAGTAATCAAACCACCAATAAGTACTTGACCCTCCGCACCACAGTTCCAGAATCTCATCTTGAAAGCAGGAGTCAATGATACCGCAACTAATAATAGGAAAACAGTATCTCTAATTGTGATCCAAAATCTTCTAGAAGTACCAAAGGCACCCTTATACATAGAAGCATAAACAGAAATCGGATCTAGTTTAGTCACAAAATATAAGAATAAAGCTGAAACAATTAATGAAAGAATAACCGCAATAGCCTTAATTAAAATAGTTTGCCAAAGAGGACTATCATCTTTTTTACTAATTGTAAATTTAGGTTCCTTAACCATTATGCCTCCTTTAGATTGGTCATCAAATAACCAAGCTCTTCCTTACTACACTTACGGCCATCCAAGATACCATTGACATGACCATCACACATTACAAGAATTCTATCGCAAAGTGCCAACAATACATCTAGGTCCTCACCTACATAAATTACTGCTACACCCTTTTTCTTCTCTTCATTTAATAAATTATAAATTGTATAAGAAGTATTAATATCCAAGCCTCTTACCGCATAAGCAGTCATAAGTACTGTAGGCTTAGCTGCAACCTCTCTACCTACTAAAACCTTTTGAATATTACCACCAGACAATCTACGTAGTGGATATTCTAAAGATGGTGTCTTAACATCCAAATCATTCATAATCTTTTGAGCCATCTCAGTAGGCTTTTTTGTATGCAAGAAAGGCCCAGAACCCTTCTTATATCTCTTCAACAAGACATTCTCAGTCATACCCATATTACCAACAAGACCCATACCCAATCTATCTTCAGGCACAAAAGCCAAGTGCAAGCCAAAGCCTCTAATCTTCTCAGTAGACAAACCAACTAATTGATGATCACCATGAGCAGTAGAATGGTAGATTACTGAAGAACCATCATCAGCCTTAGTCAAACCCATGATTGCCTCCAATAATTCCTTTTGACCACAGCCCGAGATACCAGCTATACCCATGATCTCACCAGAATATAAGTCAAACGTAGCATCATTAACAACCTTCTTACCATCATTATTAGTAACTGTTAAATGAGCTACCTCTAATCTTTTCTCTTTATGTTCAATTAAATCACGATTGATATTAAGCTCAACCTTTTGACCAACCATCATCTCAGTTA
>CAKUTY010000175.1 GCA_934692455.1 uncultured Erysipelotrichaceae bacterium | reverse complement strand
ATATATTGGTTACCCTTATGTTTCTTTGATAAAATATATGTGTGTTTAATTATAAACAAACTAATTAACGATAAAGGGGAATGATATGGCCAAGAAAAAAAGTGGAATAGCTTCTAAGGCTGCTCAAAAGGTAGCTGATAAGAAAGCTCAAGAAAAAGCACAACTAAGTGCTGAAGTGGTTAAGCCTGTGGCTTTAGAGTCTAAGGTTGAGGTTGTTGAAGAAAAGAAGAAAGATGTTAAATCTGGGCACGAATCTGCTCCTAAAGAAAAAGAAACTAAGGTAGTTGAGGCTACTGATAAAAAAGAAACAAAAAAATCTGCACCTAAGAAGAGAACTAAGATTGAGGGTGAAGTTAAAAAGGTTGAAGAACCTAAGAAAACTAAAAGCAAGAAAAAGCTAGAATCTGCTGGGCACGAATCTGCTGCACCTAAGAAGTCTAAGATTAAGAAAGCTGAGACTAAAGTTGAAATTAAGGAAGAGCCTGTTGTTGAAGTGAAGGGGCAAGAAACTGGGCTCGAATCTGGGCTCGAATCTGCTGGGCTCGAATCTGTAGAGGATAAGGTACAAAAAATGATGAATGATTATTATCAATCTGATTTCTTTAAGAAGAGACGTTCAATTGCATTTATTGGTTCTGAATGCTATCCATTTGTTAAGACAGGTGGTTTAGGTGATGTAATGCATGCTCTTGCTAAGGAATTGAGTAAGAAGAACTGTGATGTTAAAGTTATTCTTCCTCGTTATGCTTGCATTGATCAAAAATGGCAAGAGAAGATGGTATATAAGGGTTCATTCTACATGGATTTAACAAGTGATGGTGGCCAATATTATGTTGGTATCATGGAATATGTTAATGATGGTGTAGTATATGATTTCATTGATAATCAAGAGTTCTTTACAAGTGGTAATCCATATACTTCAATTATTGGTGATATTCCTAAGTATTGTTACTTCGCTAAGGCTGCATTAGCTGCCCTTAACTATATGAATTGGATTCCAAATGTAATCCATTGTCATGACTGGCAAGCAGGACTTGTTCCAGTATTCTTAAGAGATACATTTAGAGATTCTCCAGTAAGTAGTGCTAAGACAGTATTTACAATTCATAACTTAAGATTCCAAGGTATCTTCAATATTGATACATTCAGATACTGGACTAATTTATCTTATGAAGTATTAAGTAATGACGCTATTAGAAGCGGCAGAGATGATGTGAATATGCTTAAGGCTGGTATCTCTTATTCTGATGCGGTTACAACGGTATCAGAGACTTATGCAGGCGAGATTCAAACAGCTCAATATGGTGAACAATTAGATGGTCACTTACGTTACTATTCTTACAAGTTAAGAGGTATTGTGAATGGTATCGATTGTGATATCTGGAATCCAGCTACTGATAAGTTATTACCATATAACTATGATGTTAGTAATGCGATTGAACAAAAGAGACTAAATAAGTTAGCTTTACAAGAAGAATTAGGTCTTGTGAAAGATGAAAATAAGATGGTTATTGGTTTAATCTCAAGATTAACTGATCAAAAGGGTCTAGATTTAATCAATATGATTGTAGGTGACTTAATCGATGGCAATACCGAAGTAGTGGTACTTGGTACTGGTGATCCTTATTATGAAGGTTCATTTAGATACTATGAAGAAATCTATAAGGGCTACTTCTGTGCAAATATTATGTACGATGAGGGTAGAGCTCATAAAATTTATGCAGGATGTGATTGTTTACTGGTTCCTTCTGCATTTGAACCATGTGGTCTTACTCAATTAATTGGTATGCACTATGGTGCTATTCCAATCGTTAGAGAAACAGGTGGCTTGAAGGATACAGTAGAACCATATAATGAGTTTGAAAATAGAGGTAATGGTTTCACATTTGACCGCTATGATGCGGGATTATTACTAGACGCAATTAATCGTGCTAAGACATGTTACTTCACTCAAAGAAACAATTTTAATGAGATGGTTATAAGAGATATGAACAAGGATGTATCTTGGTCAACTTCTGCTGATAAGTACAAGGCATTATATCTAGAATTGACTAACTGGGACTAAAATGTAAAGGCTTTCAAGAGAAAGTTGTTCAAATTGGTCAAAATTAAGAAAAATTAACTTTTAAAAATCCCCTAAAAGAACTAATATTAACAGTGATTGTAAAGGGGATTTTTATTATGAACATTATGTTATCTCTATCAATTGCGATACTAGCTGGACTATTAATGACAAGAGTCTTAAAAGTATTTAGACTTCCAGCTGTTACAGCATACTTGATTGCTGGTATATTAGTAGGACCATATGTACTTGGTCAATTAAATGTTGAAGGTGTTGGCTTTTTAACACTAGAGGAAGTAGAAAAGTTATCTATTGTTTCTGATGTAGCCCTAGGCTTTATTGCCTTCTCTATTGGTAATGAATTTAGAGTAAAGGACTTAAAGCAAATTGGTAAAAAGGCAGTTATAGTAGGTTTTTGCGAAGCCTTGGCTGCAACATTCTTAGTTAGTGTTTGTTTAATTGTTGTATCACTACTATATCCAGAAACATTGACTATGGCACAAGCTTTAACACTTGGTGCTATTTCAACTGCTACTGCTCCTGCGGCTACTTTAATGGTTGTTAAACAATATAAGGCTAAGGGTAAACTAGTTGATATGTTACTTCCAATTGTTGCCCTAGATGACGCTATTGCCCTTACTGTCTTTGCAGTATTGTTTGGTATTGCCAAAGCCCTAACATTAAATAATTTTGATTTAGTTTCTATTATTGTTAATCCATTATTAGAAATTGTCTTCTCTTTAATTCTAGGTGCTATGATTGGTGCTCTATTAAATTGGTTAGAAAAGTTATATAACTCTAATCATAATAGATTAAATATTACGGTTGCTTGCGTGTTCTTGTCTGTTGCCT
>CAKUTY010000174.1 GCA_934692455.1 uncultured Erysipelotrichaceae bacterium | reverse complement strand
ATAAAAGGTACCCACTATTTTTAGTAAGTACCTAATTGAACTTTGCCATCTAATGCAATTAACTTAATGACATTAGAGAGCCTCGCCTTTTTAATCGGGTATCCAAACTTGTTAGGTGTCTACATTTTAGGGGATTAACTTAGGGGACAGTTTTTTAAAATATTATATTTAATAAAAAAGAGGGAAAAATCTATTAGAATTCTTCTCTCTTTTTTACTTTTCCTTTATGATTTATTTTGCAGTCGTATCAGAAAGGAGTTTGCATGAATTATGGTATCAAAGATTTTATTGATTTAAAAGATTGTGAAGATGTAGATGTCAAAGATGTAATCATTGATGATGATAATAGAACTAAAACTATAGTAATGGAAAGAAACTATTCAGCGATGTTTTGTCCTGAGTGTGGTCAAAGGATGTATTCTAAAGGATTCTATACAAGGCATATTAATCACCCTGTATTAGATGATGGTTATAGAGTGATAATAGAACTAAGACAAAGAAAGTATAGGTGTACTAATCAAGAATGTAATACTTATATCAATGAATCTTTTAACTTTGTAGGAGCTAATAAAAGGACAACTTATATTACCCCTTTACTTGTTTTACAAGATTTAAAAGATATAACTTTATCAGTGGCTTATGTAGCTAGAAAAAGACATATATCAGAAACCTGGATTCATCAAACAGTAATGTCTTATTTAAGTTTTGATAGATTACCTTTACCTGAGGCATTATGTGTTGATGAAGTTTATCTAGATATTTGTAAAGACGCAAGATATTGTGTGGTATTAAGAGATTTTCAAACAGGTGATATTATCGATGTTTTACCTAATAGATATGAGAAAACATTTGAAGATTACTTTTTAAGGATACCAAGAGAAGAAAGATTAAAGGTTAAATACATAATATCCGATATGTATGAACCTTATCTTAAACTGCCTGAAAAGTACTTTAATAATGCAACCTCTATAATTGACAGCTTTCATGTTATTTCATGGATCAATAATAAAATTAACTTATTAATCAACGATGTAAAGAAACATTATCAAAAAATTGATGATGAAAAAAGAAAGGAAAGAAACGCTTTAGAAAATGTTGATTTCATTAAAAGAAAAGATTCTAAGGAAGTTTATCTATTAAAGAACCATAGATGGGTAATACTTAAAAACGATGACAACATTGATAGATCCCCATTTACAAGAAGAATCAATCAATTGGGTGGTTATTATTCAACCAAAGAAATAGAAGAGTCTTTTATGGAATTACACCCTGATTTCCCAATAGTTAAAGAACTTAAAGAAAAATACATTAAGTTTAATAACTCTTATCTAGGCAAGCCTATAGAAGCAGCTAAAGGTTTAGGTGAGCTTATTAATGAATATAGCGCTTCATCATATACGATGTTTAAAGAATTCGCTATATTACTAGATAAAAGAAGGAAAGAAATACTAGCCTCTTTCAATCTACTTATTTCACCATCAAACCAAGATTATATTGAAGATGAATATAGAAGAATGTCTAATGGTCCAATGGAAGGATTTAATAGAAAACCCAAAGACATGAAAAGATTAGCTAGAGGATATACTAACTTTAATTTTCTAAGAAACAGGATACTATGGGCAGAAAGAAAAGATGCACATATCTTAGGTTCACCTATACCAATTAAAGATATAAAAGAAAAATATAAGACCAAAAAGAAACGTAGTCCATATAAGAAACACAAATAATTAAATATCAATATTAGTTACGACTGCATATAAAAAGGTGTCCCCTAAATCGAGTTTTAGATGACACCTATTTTTACTATTTCTCCCCCAAGTTATCCCCTAGAGAGTTTGGCTTTCCCCTAAAAAGTTTGGTTAGCCAAATTAGGGCGCAATTCATGGCCAAACATTAAAAAAGTGCCTATTTAAGGCACTTTATTAACTAATGGTGGTTCCGGCCAGCCTCATATGGTCTATTTTTAATTAACTATCATGTGTCTAAAACCCTTTATTTATGCGGTATTAGGCAATTATGACAAATTATGGAAATAGCCACTTTTCAAAATAATCGTGCGCAAATTCGTGCGCAAGTGTTAATTTGTAAAATCAAAGATATCATTTAGCTTATCTTGTTTAAGATGAACGTATATGTCCATTGTGGTACTTAATTTGCTATGTCCCAAGAAGTGCTGCACCTTAACTGGGTCTACTCCATGATCAAACAAATAAGAGGCGCATGAGTGTCTAAATTGATGAACTGTTATTCTATCAATTCCACATGCTTTAAATGCCTTATCTTTCTTTGTAGCAATAGTAGTTTCTGATAATGGATAAGGGCCACCAAAGACAAACCAGGTTTTCTTAAACTTATCATAATCCATATAGTACTCTTGAACGATTTTAAGGGCATCTAGAGCCTCTTTTGAAATTGGAATAGTTCTATTTGAATTTTTGGTTTTTGGACTTGTAATGTAATAAGATTGCTTCTTATAGTCCTTATTTATCTTAGACGTATAAGTCTTATTAATTTTCATCTTACCGTTCTTTAAATCAATATCGTTATAAGTTAAGGCTAAAGCCTCGCCGATTCTTAATCCCTGGTAAAACAGAACTGTAAACAAACTCTTAAAGACAACATCATCCACTTCTTCAATAAATACTTTGAACTGTTCCTCAGTAATATACTTAAGTCCATCATCTTCAATCTTTGTAGGATCCTTAAATCCTCCACACTTCTCAGGTACATCACATCTTGCATCGTAATTGATAAGTGCATACTTACAAAGAATGCATATATGCTTATGAATTCTATTCTTCCTAGAAGTCGATAAATCTTTCTTATCAATCTCTTTCTTAATTTCCTTATATTGAGCTATTGTCAACTTATCCACCCTAATATCACCAATTAAATCCTTTACATGATTAAATAAAGGGTC
>CAKUTY010000173.1 GCA_934692455.1 uncultured Erysipelotrichaceae bacterium | reverse complement strand
GAATTAATTGATAAAATGGAAAAGGATGGTATTCCTTTAGAATATCTTAAAGAGCTTAAAAAGATAAACAGGGGGTAGAAAAAATGTCAAAAGTTATCGCGGTAAATTCCGGTAGTTCTTCTTTAAAATTCCAATTGTTCCAAATGCCAGAGGAGGAAGTTTTAACTTCAGGTGTTGCGGAGAGAATTGGCCAAAAAATGGGTATTTTCACTATAAACGTGAATGGTGAAAAGATTAAGACTGATGTAGAGATTCCAGATCATAAGAAGGCTGTTGATTTATTACTTGAAGCTTTAGTTAAATATGGAATTGTTAAAGAATTAAGTGAAATTAAGGGTGCAGGACATAGAATTGTCCAAGGTGGTGCTTATTTCTCTGGTTCTGTTAAAGTAGATGAGGATGTTGTTAGTAAGGTTGATGAGCTTTGCGCCTTAGCTCCTTTACATAATCCTGCTCACTTAGTATGTTATAGAGCATTTAAGGAAGCATTACCTGAAATTGAACATGTATTCGTATTTGATACTGCTTTCCATCAAACAATGACTGAGGAGTCTTTCTTATATCCAGTACCTTATGAATGGTATACAGATTATAAGGTAAGAAAGTATGGTGCTCATGGTACTTCTCATGAATTCGTTATGAAAAGAACTGCTGAATTAATGGGTAAGGATCCTAGTGAATTAAATATTCTTACTTGTCACTTGGGTAATGGTGCTTCTATTACTGCTATTAAGAATGGCAAAGTTGTTAATACTTCAATGGGTCTATCTCCTCTTGGCGGTATCATGATGGGTACAAGATGTGGTGATATTGATCCAACTGTTGTTTACTATATGGAAGAAAAGTTAGGTTGTACACCAGAAGAGATGGATACTTATTTGAATAAGAAATCTGGTATGTTGGGTGTTTCTGGTATTTCAAGTGATGCCAGAGATATTCAAGCTGCTGTTGATGCTGGCAATCCTCGTGCAATTACAACTTATAACTTATATGTAAATAGAGCTGTTAATTTAATTGGCGGTTACTATATGCAACTAGGTCATGTTGACGCAATGAGTTTTACTGCAGGTCTTGGAGAACATGCGGTTGAAATTAGAGAAGGCATCTTAAAGGGCTTAGAAGAAGGTATGGGTGTTAAGATTGACTATGAATTAAATAGTAAGACCCATAGCGAAGCTAAGATTTCTTTACCTGATTCTAAGGTTGAAGTATTTGTAGTTCCTACTAATGAAGAATTGGTTATCGCTAGAGATACTGTTAGATTATTAGGTTTATAATGTATAAGGATTTTTTAGACAAATTAAAAGAATATAAGAAAGTAAGCATTTATCGCCATCAAAGACCTGATGGCGATGCTGCTTTTTCGTCAATGGGTCTTAAGACTTTTATTGAGGATAACTTTGATATTGAAGTTAAACTATGTGGTGTAGAAAAATATGAACGTTTAGATACAACCGAGGAAGTCTCTGATGAGTTTATTAAGGATAGTTTAGCTATTATTTTAGACGTATCAAGTCAAGATAGAATTGATGATTTAAGATATCAAACAGCTAAGGAAATAGTAGTTATTGATCATCATCCTTATATGTTAGAGACAGCTGATTTGACTATTAATAATTCTTTAGCTAGTGCAACTTGCGAGCTTATTACTGATATTATTTATAGTGATTCTTTTAAGGCTTATAAGAAATCAATAGATACTTGTAAGTATTTATATTCAGGTATTTTGACTGATTCTATGGGTTTTACTACTTCTAATACTACTAGTAATACTTTATATCTAGCTTCTTTATTAATAAAAGATGGCAACTTAGATGTTTCTAAACTTGATGAAGATGTATTTAGTACATCTTTTGAGGAATATGAAAAGGTTACTAAGTTAAGATCTAAGCTAGTTATTGAAGATGTTGTAGGTTATTGTATTTTGGATACAACGGATTTAGAAGAGATTGGAATGGCTTATGATCAAGCTAAGACTCATATAGCGGAGTTTTCTAAGATAAGAGAGCTTAAGATTTGGGCTATTTTTGTAAGGAATCCTGAAAGTGGTTTATATGATGGAAGTGTTCGTTCTAGAAGACCTTATGTCATCAATAGGATTTGTGATAATTACAATGGCGGTGGTCATAATAATGCCTGTGGTGTAAAAAAGTTAGATGATAATTTGATAAAATCTCTTCTTGAAAATCTTTCAAAATTGGTAAATGAAAACGTTAATTTATAGGATAAATTTCGTTGATTTTAGATATGAGTTTTTATATAATTCTTATAGCAATTAAGGAGGAATAAATAATGGCTGATTTAAATAAAAAAGCGTTAATTGAAATTATTGCTGAAGAAAAAGGTTATACAAAGAAAGAAGCTGGAGAAATCGTTGAACTTGTAATCGATACTATGGTAGGTACTTTACAAAAGGGTGATACAGTTGATCTTCCAGGGTTTGGTAAGTTCACTGTTAAGACAAGAGATGCAAGAACAGGTATTAACCCATTAACTAAAGAAAAGATTGAAATTCCAGCAACTAAGGTTCCTGCATTTAAGGCTTCTAAGGCTCTTAAAGACGCAGTTAAATAACTTAACTATATTAAAAGGATCAGTGATGATCCTTTTTTAGTGTCTATTTAATTAATCCATTTAACCAGTCTTTAATATCGTTAAGACTTAGTTTTCCAAAATAATAATCAATTATTTCTTCAAATTTACTAATACCTTCATTACTATTAAATAATTCATCAATTAAGTCATCGATTGCGGTGGATATATCAAGAGTAATATAAGTTGTACCATTTTCATCATATCGGATATTAATAATCTGACTAGGGTTGATTACTTTTACTTTAATATCACCACCAACAACTAGTTCTGAGATATTTTGTCTGTATAGTTCTTCATGCTTAGCAGGTAGGCTCTTTTCATAAATAAATCTTGGTAAG
>CAKUTY010000172.1 GCA_934692455.1 uncultured Erysipelotrichaceae bacterium | reverse complement strand
CTAAATCATCACCTTTTCTGATGATTGGGCATCTTACTCCTCTAGAAACTGTACCAATTTTTCTTTCCATAATAAAACTTCTCTTTCTTAAATTATTTATAAAATTGTTTTCTTGTAAGATATTTCTTACAACTTATTATAGCAACGAATTTTCTTGACTTACAATAATTTTTACATCATTTTCAATATTCAAATGATAGTATTTTCAAAAGAGCATAATAAAAGACAAGGACTTATCCTTGCCTTAAATAAATTACATTAATGAACGATATAATGCTTCGATATCTTCAACTGTGCATTCTCTTGGGTTACCAGGACGGCAAGCATCGTTGAATGCATCGATTGATAATTGGTGAAGGTCTTCTTCCTTAACAACACCCTTTAATGAGCATTCGATACCTACATCACTAGCTAATTGCTTAACAGCATCGATTGCAGCCTTGCGGTATTCTTCTTGGCTCATTTCATCAACACCCTTAACACCCATAGCACGAGCGATTTCACGGTATTTTTCACCACTTACACAAGCGTTGAATTCCATAGAAGTTGGAAGTAATGTAGCACAAGCCTTACCATGTGGCATATCGTAGTAAGCACTTAATGTGTGAGCCATAGCGTGGTCAACACCAAGACCTACGTTAGAGAAACCCATACCAGCGATGTATTGACCAAGTGCCATACCTTCTCTACCATCTTTTTCGTTGTTTACTGCAGCTCTTAAGTTCTTAGCGATTAATTCGATAGCCTTGATATGGAACATATCAGATAGTTCCCAAGCACCAGCAGTTGTATAACCTTCGATTGCGTGAGTCAAAGCATCCATACCTGTTGCAGCAGTTAGACCCTTAGGCATTGAAGACATCATTTCTGGGTCAACAACAGCTACTACTGGGATATCGTGAACGTCAACACAAACGAATTTTCTCTTCTTTTCAACATCAGTGATTACGTAGTTGATTGTAACTTCAGCAGCAGTACCAGCGGTTGTTGGAACAGCGATAATTGGAACACAAGGGTTCTTAGTTGGAGCTACGCCTTCAAGAGATCTTACATCTTCAAATTCAGGGTTAGTAATGATAATACCAATTGCCTTTGAAGTATCCATTGAAGAACCACCACCGATTGCGATAATGCAGTCAGCACCACATTCTTTGAAAGTCTTAACGCCTTCTTTAACATTTTCAATAGTTGGATTTGGTTTGATGTTTGAATATAAGTGATATTCAATACCAGCCTTTTCTAATAAATCAGTTACTTTAGCAGTAACACCAAACTTTACAAGATCAGGGTCAGATGCAACGAAGGCTTTCTTGAAGCCACGAGCCTTGAATTCATCAGGAATTACGCTAATGCATCCAGCACCATGATAAGATGTTTCGTTTAAAACAAATCTATTCATATAATTATCCTCCAAGAATAATTATATAATAACTTAGATGAAAAAGAGCTTATCTCAAGCACCTGTTAGAAGAAAGTTGTCATCTTTTCAGACGATAACTTTGGGTTTTGCGGCAATTATATTATTGGGCGCACTTTTGTTAATGCTTCCTATATCTAGTAAAAGTGGACAAGTAACCCCTTTTAGTAAGACCTTGTTTACTGCAACATCAGCTACTTGTGTTACTGGTTTAGTTGTTTTGGATACTGGTAGTTATTGGTCACTTTTTGGTCAATTTATTATTCTGGTTCTTATTCAAATAGGGGGCTTAGGTGTGATTACTATTGCAGTAGCTTTGGCAATGTTGTCTGGCAAGAAGATATCGCTTATGCAAAGAAGTACTTTGCAGGATTCTATTTCAGCTTTCAATGTGGGTGGTATTGTTCGTTTAACTAGATTTATTTTTAAAGGTACTTTTATTATTGAACTTATTGGTGCCTTATGTATGATGCCTACTTTTATTTCTGATTATGGAATAAAGGGTATTTGGTTAGCATGTTTCCATTCAATATCTGCTTTCTGCAATGCTGGTTTTGATATTTTAGGTACTGTTAATAACAAGTTTATTTCCTTAGTTAATTATGTAAGTAATCCAGTTATTAATATAGTAATAATATCGTTGATTGTCATTGGTGGTATTGGTTTTTTAACTTGGGAAGATATTTGTAAACATAAGTTAGATTTTAAGAAGTATCGTCTTCAGACTAAGCTTATTTTAATAACAACTTTAATATTGATAGTAGTTCCTGCAATATTTTTCTTCTATATTGATTTTAGTGATTTAAGCGATTCTAATAGAATATTAGCTTCATTATTTCAATCAGTTACTTTAAGAACAGCTGGTTTTAATACAGTTGATTTAACTAAGATGTCTGAAGCTAGCAAGATGTTGATGATTATGTTGATGCTTATTGGTGGTTGTCCTGGTTCTACAGCTGGTGGTATGAAGACAACTACTATTGCGATTATTTTCTTGAATACAGTGTCTACTTTCTTGAGAAAAGAGGATACTGAGGCTTTTGATAGAAGGATTGAGAATACAATTGTGAAGAATGCTTGTACAGTGGCAACTTTCTATATTTTTATTTTCTTCTTTGGTGGTATTGCGATAAGTGTTATTGAGGATTTACCGATCATCGATTGTATGTTTGAGACAGCAAGTGCTGTAGGTACCGTTGGTTTATCACTTGGATTAACACCGTCGCTTAGTAGTGCTTCACATATTATTTTGATTATTTTAATGTATCTTGGTAGAGTAGGTGGTCTTACTTTAATATATGCAGCTTTTAAAACAAGAGGCAGTATCGATGGTAGATATCCACTTGAGAAGGTAACTGTAGGATAGGAGTTATTATGAAGAATATTTTACTTATAGGTTTAGGTCGTTTTGGTAAGCATGTTGCGATGCAACTTAATGAATTGGGTCATGAGGTTATGGCTGTTGATAGTAATGAAGAGAGGGTTAATAAGGTATTAGATTATGTTACTAATGCTCA
>CAKUTY010000171.1 GCA_934692455.1 uncultured Erysipelotrichaceae bacterium | reverse complement strand
GGATTTGAAGGCTAAATTAAATGAAGACTTCGCCTTTCATGAATTTAAGATTAGAAACAAACAAGAATCAAAGGATGGCACCGTTAAATTCTTATTTGAACTAGAAGATGGCGCTTTGATTGAATCGGTATTAATGGTTTTTGAATATGGCTATTCAGCATGTTTATCTTCTCAAGTTGGTTGTAATATGGGCTGTTCCTTTTGTGCTTCAGGTCTTCTTAAGAAACAAAGGGACTTAAGTCCTGGGGAGATTGTTTTACAAGCTTTAACTATACAGAAATTTTTGGATGATAAATCGGCACGTTTAGATAATCTGGTAATCATGGGAACAGGCGAACCTTTTGATAATTATGATAATTTATTAAAGGCCTTAGCTATTTTAAATAGTCCTTATGGCTTACAAATTGGTGCTCGTCATATTTCGGTATCAACTTGCGGTTTAGCACCTAAGATTGAAAAGTTTGCTGATGAGAAGTTACAATATAATTTAGCTATTTCTTTACATGCAGCTAATGATGAATTAAGAAATAAATTAATGCCTATTAATAAGGCTTATAACTTAGAGAGATTAATGGATGCGATTAATTATTATGAATCTAAGTCGAATCGTAGAATTACTTTTGAATATCTATTGATTGCAGGGGTTAATGATGGTGTTAGGGATGCTGATGATCTTCAAAAGTTATTAAGGGGTAGAAATGCTTATATCAATTTAATTCCTTATAATGAGGTTAAGGAAAATGAATATAAGAGCACATGTCCTAAGGATACTTTAAGATTTTATGACTTGTTAAAGAAAAGAGGGTTAAGTGTTACTCTTAGACAAAAAAGAGGAACAGATATAGATGCGGCTTGTGGACAATTAAGGGCAAAGGAGATGTTAGGTGATTGATTATTATTGTTTAAGCGATGTTGGTTTACATCGTCTTACTAATCAAGATTCATATATGAGTGCTACTAATGATAGTGGTGATTTTCTTACTCTTGTTTGTGATGGTATTGGAGGAGGCAAGGCAGGTGATGTGGCATCTAGTAAGACGGCAGAATATATTAAGGAACGTTTTACTAATACTTCTTTTACAAGTCTTTGTGATGCTAAAAGTAAGATGTCTAATTTAATTGAGGATTGTAATAAATACATTTATTCTTTATCGATTACTAATGAAAATTATCTTGGCATGGGTACTACTTTAACTGGTGTTTTAATCACTTCTTTTGGTTGTTTAACTTTAAATGTTGGTGATAGCAGAACCTATGGTGTTTTGGATAAGAAGTTATTTAGATTAACTAATGATCATACCTATGTTAATGAGAAGCTAGAGAAGGGTGAAATCTCTTATAAGGAGAGTTTAACTCATCCTAAGCGCCATTATTTAACAAGAGCAATTGGCGTTTTTGATTATGTGAATAGTGATATTCATAAGATCAAGGATATGGACATGTTTATGTTGTGTTCTGATGGCTTATGTGGTTATGTTAGTGATAATGAGATTATCAATATTTTAGATAATTTAGAATATGATACTTTAAAGAAAAAAGCTGATGCGCTTTTAGCTTTAGCGCTTAAAAAAGGAGGCTATGACAATGTTACGATTGTCATAGTTAAGAAATGAAGATAGCTAATAGATATGAGGTTATAAGAGAAATCGGCAAGGGTGGTATGGCTAATGTCTACCTAGCTTTTGATACGATTTTAAATCGTCAGGTTGCCATTAAGATTTTAAAGGGTGATATGGCAAATGATCCTGTTTCTTTGGAAAGATTCAAAAGAGAAGCCAATACTTCAACTAAACTATTCCATCCTAATGCGGTAGAAGTTTATGATGTTGGTGAACAAGGAAACATGCACTATATCGTCATGGAATATGTTAAGGGGCATACGCTTAAACAGTTAATTCAAAGAAGAGGTGCTTTGCCGCCAAAAGAAGCTGTTTGGATTATGAAACAATTAACTGGAGCTTTATTACAAGCTCATAAGAATGGAATAATTCATAGAGATATTAAGAGTCAAAATGTTCTGATTAAGGATGATGGTACTGTTAAGTTGGCTGATTTTGGTATTGCGGTATTAAATGATGCGATGCAGCTAACTTCTAAGGGTTCAATCTTGGGCTCGGTTCATTATTTAGCTCCTGAGCTTGCCAAGGGTGGCCAGGCAACTATGCAGTCAGATATCTATTCTTTAGGCATTGTCTTTTATGAGCTTTTAACCGGTGATGTACCTTTTAAGGCTGATAGTCCTGTGCAGGTGGCCTTGGAACATATTAACAAGGATGTACCAAGGGTTCGCAAGTTTAATCCCGATATTCCAGTGAGTGTTGAGAATATTGTAGTGAAAGCAACCGCTAGATCGCTTGAGGAAAGATATGATAATGCAGCTATTATGCTTAAGGACTTAGAGAGATGTCTAAGTAAGGAAGCGATGAATGATAAACCGATTGTGCTTGTAAAGAGTTCTAAGGTTTCGATGAAGAGCAATGAGGTTAAGGACTTTAAGAAAAAGAAGAAGTCAAAGACTACAAGTAAGTTGAGTTCGGCTTTAGTTATTGTCTTATCAATTATTTCATTACTTGCGGTATTTATTATTTTGATGTTGACAGGAGTAATTGGACCTAAGAATAAACCAGTTACAGTACCAAGTATTAAGGGCTTATCTTTGACGGTTGCGGAAGATGTTTTGAGTCCTTTAGGTTTGGGCATTGATAGTTCAAATATTAAGTGGGTGATGACTGATGATACAAAGGCTAATATCGTCATTGATTCTAATCCTAAGGAAGGTGATTTGGTAGAAAAGGGTACTAAGTTAGTTGTAACAGTTTCTGAAGGATGTTATGCCACTATTGGTAATTATGTAGGTCTTAAAGTTGAAGATGCCAAGGGTATCTTACAATCAAAGAATTTTAATGTGAAGACTATTGGTGTTGAGTCTGATAAGGAAGAAGGTACAATACTAGAGCAGAGTATGACTGCTGGATCTAAATATAATCCTGATGT
>CAKUTY010000170.1 GCA_934692455.1 uncultured Erysipelotrichaceae bacterium | reverse complement strand
AGAAGATTTGTTAGTTCTAAGCTCAACCACATCACCCGTCTTTAGCTCAGTATTAAGTGGTACCAAGACGCCATTAACCAAAGCACCAACAGTTGTATGTCCAACTTCTGTATGCACCCTATAGGCAAAATCAATAGGAGTAGAACCAACAGGCAAGTCAATAACCCTACCCTTTGGTGTCATACAATAGACATTGGCATTAAAGACATCACCAATGACTGTGTCCATATAATCAGATGCACTATTTTCATTTTGATCATCACCAAAGGCATTCAACCAATCAAGTTCCTTGACGATTTCCTTTTGTTCACGACGAGAATCATAATTGCCCTCTTTATAAGCCCAGTGTGCCGCAACACCCTTCTCAGCTATCTCATCCATCTCTTCAGTTCTAATCTGAATCTCATAGATACGACCATCAATGCCCACTACTGTTGTATGTAAAGAACGATACAAGTTCATCTTAGGCATCGCAATATAGTCCTTTAATCTACCAGGAATTGGACGATAAGTGGCATGGATATAACCCAATATTTCGTAACAATTTAGTTCTGTTTTAGTAACGATTCTAATTGCCAACAAATCCAAAATTTCATCAAAACGCTTATTCTTTCTAATCATCTTCTTATAAATAGAATATAAGTGCTTAGATCTACCAAAGATTCTAAATGGAATATGTTGACTATCTAACAATTTAGAGATATCCGCAATCATCTGAGCTATTTGACTATCTCTTTCAGCCTTCTTATTATCAACAAGACGAGCTATCTCATGATACTTCTCATTATCGATATAATAGAAAGACAAGTCCTCTAGTTCATTTTTGATTTCCGCAATACCAAGTCTATGAGCAATTGGCGCATAAACCTCTAGCGTCTCCTTGGCAATACGTTGTTGCTTCTCATAAGGCATATATTGTAGGGTACGCATATTATGTAGACGGTCACATAGTTTAACAAGGATTACTCTAATATCTTTGGCCATAGCCATTAAAATCTTACGATGATTAGCTGCCAAATATTCCTTTTCATCCTTAAACTGTAAATTACCAATCTTTGTAACCGATTCAACAATTTGATAAATCTCTTCACCAAAAAGCTCAATAAATTCTTCCTTTGTAACCCCACAGTCTTCAATCACATCATGTAAAAGACCAGCACAAATAGTTGAAGGTCCTACTCTTAATTTAGCTAATTCATAGGCCACAGCTAAAAGGTGCACAAAATAGGGTTCCCCACTTTTTCTAAGTTGCTTACTATGCTTCTCATATGCATAGTCATAAGCCTTATTAATCATAGCTAGAGAATCCTTATTTGTAATATAAGAATTTATTTGATCATAGAAGATCTCTTTTGTTAGTACTGGATTTTTCATAATACAAAAAATCGAAGATTTCTCTTCGATTTACCTTAATATTTAATTAAAGAGAAAACATCATAACCCTTAAGCTTGTCTCTTCCTTTTAAATCTTCAAGTTCAATTAGGAAGCAACAACCAACAACCTCACCACCAAGTTCTTCAATCATCTTGATAGTAGCCTCTACAGTACCACCTGTTGCCAATAAGTCATCACAAATAATAACCTTTTGACCCTTCTTGATTGCGTCTTTATGCATTTCAAGCGTATTAGTACCATATTCAAGGGCATATTCACACTTAATAGTCTCACGAGGAAGCTTATTAGGCTTTCTAACAGGCACAAAACCAATGCCTAAGTTAGTAGCGATTGGACAACCAAAAATAAAACCTCTTGATTCAGGTCCTGCAACAACCTCAGCACCCTTTTCCTTAGCATATTCTGTGAATTGTTCACACGCATATTTGAAAGCTGCACCATCAGCCATTAAAGGTGTAACATCTCTAAATAAGATTCCCTCTTTAGGATAATCAGGGATACTAGCGATATAATCTTGTAAATTCATGTTCTCCTCCAATAAAAAATACAAATCTATTTTACTACAACAAATCTTCAATTAGAAGGGAAACAGCACCAGCATGATAGTCATCCTTTCTAATATAGGCATAAAGATCACTAAATTGACGATAAGAATCATATTCATTAAAGCTAATTGCCGAAAGTTTATTATCTACCGTAAACTTAGGATACTTATTCTTAATTAGAAACTTTGACTTATATTCAAAATCTTTGATATGAATTAAAGGCTCTTTAAAATCAATCCCAAAAGGTTTTAAACTATCGATTTTATTAAACAAGTCAAAATCGATATCAGTTTGATCAACACTGATGACATCCTTATGATAATCCAACATATTTAACTTGTGTGTATCGACATAAGCTTTTAAATCATCTAATTTAGATTCCTCTATACAAACACCGCAAGCCTGTCCATGTCCCCCAAAAGAAGTAAACAAATCTTTAGTATCTAATAAATATTCATAGATATTAAAATTCTCCCTACTTCTGCCAGATCCTTTAAGTAGTCCATCTTTCTTAGAAAAGACAATACAAGGCACATCATAATTTAGAGAAATCCTATTGGCAATAAGGCCACAGATACCCTCTTTAAATTCACTAGACACTATCAAAGCTAACTTATCTTTTCTATTTAACATGCTTAAAGCTAAATCACATTCTGTCTTAGTCTCATTTTTACGATAATCATTAATCTTATTAATAGAATCAAGAAGTCTTAGACACTCTTGTTCATCACTTAAGAAATATTTAACCAAAATATTAGCATTGTAGCCCATTCTAGATACCGCATTAATCTTAGGAATGGCATTAAAAGACAAAGAATCATAGTCAATACTATTACCATTTAATAATTTAATTTGATAAATATCTTTTGTGTTAAGGATATTTATCATTCTTTTTAATAGATAACGATTATAATTCAAAACACCTACCATATCACTAAGAATACTAAGGCCACCTAGTACTAATGAATAATAATCTTCATAGAATAAAGTAGACAAGAGATAACACAAAGCCCCTGCTGATAACTTATTAAAGTCATTGCTTAGTAAATTAGGATG
>CAKUTY010000169.1 GCA_934692455.1 uncultured Erysipelotrichaceae bacterium | reverse complement strand
GATAAAGCTACAACACCAACACATAATACATAACCATCTTTCATTGAATACATGCAACAATAAACTGCAATAATCACCGGTATCAACAAAACAATAAAATAAGTAAAGACATAAGACAATTGTCTATCTATCAACATAAAAGCACCAATCAGCGCCAACAACATCGCTCCTGTAGTTAATTTTTTTGTTTTGTTCATAAAATGATCATCCTCCTATTTAAGAAAATAGCCTTCCTATTAAGGAAGGCTATTATTAATTTAAATTAATCAACAATGTAAGGTAACAAAGCCATTTGACGTGCTCTCTTGATTGCAGTAGTCAACATTCTTTGATACTTAGCGCTAGTACCAGTAACTCTTCTTGGAGTAATCTTGCCATTAGCACTAATGAACTTCTTTAATAATTCAACATCTTTATAATCGATATATTCAATTTTGTTCTTAGTGAAGTAACAAACTTTCTTATATCCGACTCTTTGTTTTCTAAAAGCCATAATTATTTTCCTCTCTATTAATAAAATGGTAAGTCATCACTTGAAATATCAAGAGATGGCGTATTAGAGAAATCATCCTCAGGACTATTTCCCTCAAAACTAGGTTCAACACTTGGTGTAAAAGTTCTATTTGGTGTAGGATTAGCCGTAACATTATTACCACTATTCTTACTACCACCAATCAATTGAACACTATCACAAGTAACTTCAGTTACATATACTCTACCATTTTGACCCTCATAGTTTCTTGTAGTAATTCTACCCTCAACACCTACAATTGCGCCCTTACTAGCATATTGAGCCAGGAAATCAGCAGATTGTCTCCACGCAACACAACTTATAAAGTCAGCTGTAGGACCATTATTACCACTAGAGAACTTACGATTACAAGCCAAGGTAAAAGTACAAGTTGAGATATTAGAGCTAGTTTTTCTAAGTTCAATATCCTTAGTAAGTCTACCAACTAATACCACATTGTTAATCATAACTACTTACCAGCCTTTTCTGCAGTATTGATAGTCATTGAACGAACTACATCAGCGTTGATACCTAATAAACGCTTGAATTCGTTTAAGCCTTCAACTTCAACACTATAAGTAGTTACTACGTAATAACCCTTAGTCATACCATCGATTTCATACGCAAATTCGCGTAGACCCCAGTCATCAACATTTTCGATAGTACCACCATTATTAGTGATAATCGCATGTAATTCTTCACATAAAGCAGTCTTAGCAGCTTCATCTAAAGAAGACTTGATGATATACATAGTCTCATATTGTTTCATGTTTTAACCTCCTTCTGGACATACGGCCTATTGCTAGGCAAGAAATAGTATTTTCTATTCGCTCAAATATTATACCATCATTTTTATCCAATTCAAGGTAAAATAGTCATATGAATATATTATGTCCTATTTGTAAAGAAATATTAACCAAACAAGATAAGACTTTAACTTGTCCTAATAAGCACAGTTTTGATATTGCTAAACAAGGTTATATCAATTTAAACATGAAAGCCTCATCTAATACTGGTGATGAAAAAGAAATGATTAAGGCTAGAAACCTTTTCTTAAACGAAGATTATTATCTTTTCCTAAAAGATAAATTGAACGAGATTATTCTTAAACTAAATCCATCCAATCTATTAGACCTCGCTTGTGGTGAAGGCTACTATACCAAAGACTTAAAAGTTGAAGATAAGATTGGGATCGACCTAAGTAAAGAAGCCTTAAAAATTGCTTCTAGAATAGATAAATCAACAACTTATATTCTTAAGAATATCTTTGATGTGCCACTTAAAGACCATTCACTTGATTTAATCACAACCCTATTTGCACCAGTATCTAGTGAAATTAATAGACTACTAAAAGAAGATGGTCATTTTATCTTAGTTAAACCAGACTATGATCATCTATATGAGCTAAAGGAAGCGGTTTATGACAAGCCTTACTATAACGAAGTAGATGATAATCATATTGAAGGCCTAGACCTAGTAAATGAATATAAAATTAAACAAAAAGCCATCTTAAATCAAGATTCAATCAACAACCTATTTAAGATGACTCCTTATTACCATAAAACTAGTAGAAAAGACATTGAAAAGTTAAACAATATAGAAACATTAACAATAACTTTCTCATTCATAATAGATCTCTACAAGATATCAAAATAGAACTTGGAATATTCTTTATAAACAGAGTCTACGCCATATTTGTAGCCCATCTTATCAAGAATATCTTTACATAAAGATAAACCAATGCCACTGCCAATGTGGCTTCTTTTATGTTCCTTATCAACCTTATAGTAACGATTCCAAATCTTATCCTTATCCTCTTCTTTAACACCACTGCCATTATCATAAACATAGATACGATAAGCACCATCAACATTTTCTTCACCAATAATAATCTTAGTATCCTTGGCATCATTATAATTAAGCGCATTACTCATAAAATTATGTAAAACTTGTTTTAATCTATTTTCATCAACACTTACCACAACATCACTATCTTCAACATTCAAAACAAGTTCAATATTATTAGCCTTACAATAAGGCTCAAATTGGTCATAAACAGACCCCAATAAATCACTAATCTTAATATCTTTATTATGAAACTCAATCTTACCACTTTCAACCTTAGACAAATCCAACAAATCATCAACCAAAGTAGATAGACGTTTTGCCTCATTGATAATGACATTGATATTCTCGGCGTTGTTCTCTTCAGGAAAATCCCTAATCATCTCACCATAGCCTACAATCATCGTCAAAGGTGTCCTCAAATCATGAGAAACATTCCCAATAAGTTCTTTTCTAGCTACATCAGCCTTAATAATCTCCTCATTAGCCCTAGCTAAAGTATTATTTAAGTTCTCAATCTCCCTGGCATCCGTCTTAATCAATCTATAATCATATTTACCACTAGGCAAATTAGTAGCTTCCATTTCAATTTTTTTAATCGGCTTAACAATCAAAGAAGACAAACACAAAGCCAAAAGAATAGTCGCAATAACAACCACAATGATAATGATATTAAATTGATCATACAT
>CAKUTY010000168.1 GCA_934692455.1 uncultured Erysipelotrichaceae bacterium | reverse complement strand
TTATTGCATGAAGAAAGAAGAAAGATAAAGAATGTTTTAAGTTAATTTGTTTTTCCATACCCAACAATTCTAGCACAACTCAATATATGATTACAGGTTCTCTACTTTTCTTGATTATGATAGGCACAATAACAATTAAACCAAGAAAAAAAATAATTAGATATCGATAATCTGAATTCTTGAAAAAGATATCAATTATCTTAATGATGATTGATGAAATAAACAGATAAAATATCATTTCCTTATCAACTAATTCCCTAATCTTCTTATTAGGAAATAATAATTTTAAAACAATGATAACTACTATCAATAATATGAAAAAGATAAGTAAAGCAGACAACACAAAAGTAATGACTGGTGATATTGCAATCTTAATAAGTGTACTTACAAATTTAATGATAAGGGTTCCCAAAAGCCATAGTGGAAATCCTAAACAAAGCCTTATGATAAACGGAATTCTTTCGATAAAACTTTGCCTTCTTACATATTGGGTTTGCATCTCGACAATTCTTTCGTGATCTTCATCCGCCTTCTTGAACAAATCATCAGAATTAGCCATAAGCATTCCAATCGAAGCTAAAGTGATACTTATACTTAATAATAATTTCTTTTTCCCCATACCACACCCTCATCTATTATTGATGCTAGGTAATAACAATTATTTATATATGTGCACCTGTAACAATGCTGACCATAAAAATAAGTTTATGCACCGGTTTTAGTGCTCAATTAATCTTGTTTCCTTCTCAAACAAGTGAGATCACATCCCATAATAGACTACCAGCTATATTAAATTAGATCAGTTGTCCAATTAATCTCTTGAATCTTTTGATCAAGTAATCTTAATTCCTTACTCAAAGCGTCAAGATCTTTTTGAAGCTTGGCAACATCAACAGTACTATCAATCTTAATTTCTTTTAAAGAATAACGATCAACCAAAGCACTGCTTTCATTTAAGAAAGCTCTTAAAATGCCAATTTTCTTAGTTAAAACATCCTTTTTAGCCAGTAATGAAGTTAAAGGCGTTTCATCAACTAAAGTAGCCGCATTAGTCATATTAATGCGATAAATATAATCCTCAAGTTGCTTACTCACTTCATCAAGCTCTTTTAATAAATCTTTTGGATCTTCATTAGGCTTTACACCTTCTTGAACTTTCGCATTATTTAAAAGTCTAGTCTGTAATTGAGTCAATCTAGTTTGTAGATCAGCTCTTTCAATTAAAGCAGCTGCAAGTTTCATTATTTTTCCTCCTTCAAGATATATTCCATTGTATATTCTTTTACCTTCATCCCCATTTTATCATAGAAAGCTTTAGCACTATCATTTCCTTCCCAAACATTAAGGGTGAGCTCATAACAACCTATTCTTTTAGCTTCTTTCTTTAAAAAATCAAATAATAACTTACCAGTACCCTTACCTCTTTGACTTTCATCAACACACAAGTCATCGATAAATAACTCTTTGTTTTGGTGCATGGTAGTTGAAAAAGGTGCCATTTTTATTTGACAAAAGGCATAAGCCACAACACCGTTTTCATCAACTACATAAATAGGATTATCATTATCTGCCAACATATCTAACAACATATCCCTTGTATACTTAGTCTTACCCGATATAAAGATATCAGGCCTAATGTTTGCATGTATTTCAAGTACTTGATTAAGTAAAGATAAGATCTTATCAATATCCTCTTGTTTTCCTCTTCTAATTTCCATTTAACAACTCCAACAATTCATCCTTAGACATACTACTCAATGATGTATTAGCACCAGATAAGATTTCATCAGCTAGATTCTGTTTATCTTCTTGTAACTTCAAAATTTTTTCTTCCAAAGTATCCTTGGCAATCAACTTATAAACAGTAACCGTATTTGTTTGCCCTATACGATGGGTTCTATCGGTTGCCTGCGATATTACAGCCTCATTCCACCATGGATCATAATGAATAACGATATCAGCACCAATTAGATTTAAACCAGTACCACCAGCTTTTAAAGAAATCAAGAAGACCTTAACATCATCCTTATTGAACTTATTACATAGTTCTAGTCTTTCTTTCTTATCAGTAGCCCCCGTTATCTTATAATAAGCTATTTTCTTCTTATTTAATTCTTCTTCCAAGATCTCCAACATTGAAGTAAATTGTGAAAATACTAATAGCTTATGACCACCATCAATTGATTCTTCTATCAACTGTAAACAAGTATCTTTCTTAGCACTACCGCCATTATAATTTTCTAATAATAAAGATGGATCACAACATATTTGTCTTACTTTCATAAGTTCTGCTAGTATCGCAATCTTACTAGTAGAGAAAGCCTTATCATCCTCGTTTTCTACTAATTTAGATATTTTCATAACCTGAGCATCATAGATTTCCTTTTGTTTAGAATCGAAATTGGCATAATAGACTCTTTCAATCTTCTCAGGCAAGTCTTTTAACACATCCATCTTTCTTCTTCTTAAGATAAAAGGTCCAATCATCTTCTTTAACATGTTAGAAGCATCTTCATCACCATCATTCACGATTGGTGATTCAAAATGTTTTCTAAAATATTCATAAGAATATAAATAATCAGGCATCAAGTAATTAAAAATACTCCATAGTTCTGACAATCTATTTTCTATTGGTGTACCAGTAAGCGCAAAACGCTTCTTACTATCAATCTCTTTAACAGCCTTTGCAGCACCGGTTGTTTGATTCTTGATATATTGAGCCTCATCGATTATTTCTACATCAAAACTGATATCTGAATATAAATCGATATCTCTTTTTAATAAATCATATGAAGTAATTAAAACATCATATTCATGCCTATGGGTTAATAAAGCACTTCTTTCATCCTTATTACCTACTACCATACCTACTTTAATAAAAGGTGCAAACTTATTAAATTCTGCATACCAGTTATATACAAGCGAAGCCGGTGTCACAATCAATGATTTAATCTTTTCTTTATTTCTATAAGCTAATAAAGAAATAACCTGTAAAGTCTTACCAAGGCCCATTTCATCAGCTAAAATACCACCAAAACCACAGTCATATAAGACATTCTACCACT
>CAKUTY010000167.1 GCA_934692455.1 uncultured Erysipelotrichaceae bacterium | reverse complement strand
ATTCTAGGTATTTTAGGTGCTGCTATTGGCATCTTCTAATGAAGGAGTAAAAATATAATGTTTAATTTAAAAGGTTTTGATGATGAATTAGTACAAATTTTAGACGAACATAAAAATATAGAAAATATAGTTGATAATGTTGTAGAAAGAAAAATCAATAGAATTTATATGATAGGCTGTGGTGGTGCTTATACAAAAATGTATAGTGCGTATAATTATATGAAAAAGCATCTTTCAATACCTGTTTACGTAGAAGATCCTAGTGAACTATGTAACTGTTTATTAGATACAATAGATAAGCACACATTAGTTATTGTTGGATCTAAAACAGGAGTAACAACAGAAGTTATCGACGCATGCAAAATAATAAGAAATAAAAATGCATTGATTGTAGGTTTTATCGGTGTAGATAATACACCTTTAGAAGAACTTGTTGACTATAGAATTCATACTGTATGTACCGATGTTCATATCCTTCAATTATCATTGTTAGCAATTGATTTGTGCAGAAAATTAGAAGGGTATGACGGAGGTTATGATAGTTTCTTGAAGATTCTATACAACGCAAATGATATTGTAAAAGAAAAATGTGTAGAATTATTACCTTCTGTTAAAGAATATGCTAAAAAGATAAATGATAATGATTTTATCATGGGAGTAGCATCATCAAATTTAATTGGTGAAATGAGATGTACTACAAATTATGTACTAGAAGAAGTTGATTGGATACCTTCTCAAACAGTGCACTCTGGAGAATTTTTTCATGGCCCATTTGAGTTGTTAGATAAAAATTTAGCTATTATTCTGGCTATGACAGATGGTGATAATAGAAAGCAAGATGAAAGAGCAAAGAATTTCATTGAAAAATTTGGTGAAAAATATCTTATCATCGATTTAGCTGATTTTAAATTTGAAGGAATGAAACAAGAATTAAAAGAGTTGATAAATCCTTGGTTATTGACTACAATTTTATATCACTTCGAAGATTATGTAGGTGATTTAAAACAAAGAAACCATAGTACAAGAAGATACTATAGAAAATTTGAATATTAAAGTCTAAAATCTATATGAATTTGTTAAAAAGAACATATTGAGCAATATTTGTGAAATAGAGGAACGAGAACGTCCCTCTATTTTTTAAATTGTTTAAAAATAATTTTTGTGCATATAATGTTTTTATTAAAAAATAAAAATTTCTTATTTTCTAAAGTGGCCTAAAAATGGGCGTTTTTGAGTATTTAGAAAAAAAGGGTTAAATTTTAACGATATTTTCTCTTTTCATTGAGATTTTCGTTTATGTAGATTAAAGAGTGATATTGATAATGAAAATGTTATATTTTCTTATTGGTATTCACTCTTTTGTTTATAATTTATGTTTTCAAACAGTATAATGAAGATGCAAATAGAAATAAAGACATTATTAAAACTCGATTATCATTATTTATTCGTAAATTCTTAATGATGTTTTCGTTTTAATGGATTATTGTTCCACAGGAATTTGCCTTTATTTCTATGTTATTTGATGTAGCGTTTTAGTACTACTTGATTGGTTGGAATTGATTTCAAGTTGTTTAAACTAAACGCTTTTTTATCTAATAGAATATCAGCTACTTCAATAGGTGTTTTAAAGTTAAACATAGGGCGTGGATAATTGTTTACCATTAAAGATACATGATTGATATCTTCAACTTCATAATTTTTGAAGCTAATGCCTTTAGGTATCATTTCCCTGAAATGTTCATGATTCTTCTCGCACTTGCCTTTTTGATCTGATCTTCTAGCTTGACAATAATAAATAGAAATAAGTTTCTCTTCAGCTCTTTTATCTATCTCTATACTTAATGGATCTTTAAATTCACTACCATTGTCGGTAAGAATGGTATCAAATACCTTTGAGAATACAATGACACCAATTTGTTCTTTAATACGATCAAATGTTTTAATCACTTCTTCAACGGTTTTTGATTCTAATTTGAAATATAACTGTAGATTAGACTTGTTGTGAAGTAAAGATAATATAGCAGGCTCATCAGTACCCTTAATTCCCTCTATAGTATCCATTTGCCAGAAAGATAAGGTTGGGTCTTCTTGAAGACGTTTGGTAAATGATTCATAATCTCTGCCTTTTAGATAATCATAATCACGTATTACTTTATTAACTTTCTTATTTCTTCTTGGTCTATATCTTACTTTACGCTTTAAATCAATGTTCTTAACACTTAATAAACCTTTATCAATATAACGATATATGGTTGATGTAGATTTGTTTAAATTATATTCTTTGATGCCAACAGAAATAGAGTGACCATTATTAACGGCTTGGCTAATGAAGTAATCAAGTTCTCTTAATTCTATTGGTGATGTCCTACTTCCGTATTTAAAGTCACTTATATTTGATTGGTATTCTTCTTGAGCTTTATTAGCCTTATAGTAATATTTGTTTAGATTACATTCCTTAAGTGAAGGACAGCCATTACAAACATAAGGGTAGCGAACATTCCTTTTACATTCTGGCGATAATTGAAACTTATAACACATATCATTACATTTATGATAGGTACAGTGTTTACAGTATCCTTTCTTACAATCGTTACATAAGTGCTGTACATTACATTCTTTAAATAGAGTACACATATTATGTCTTTTTCTAGTTGACAAGTATCTATGATTATAGATCTCGTATGATATGGTTCTAGGATTAAAGCCAACTTCAATGGCTATATCTTTAAGCTTCTTATCTTCATTCAAACACTCTTCAATCTTTAACCTACTATCTTTAGTTAATCTTGAATACTTTGTATTATTATCACTCATAAAATTTAACCTCCTTACTATGAATAAAAATGATAATAAGACAAATCCCTGTATAGATATTATATTGTTAAAAAGGATTGATTATAAAAAGCGAAAACATGAATGAGAATAAGAAGAAAGCGAAAATATCAAAAATAATTGAGTTTTAGAAAAAAAGTTAGAAAAAATTAAAAAAAGTACTTGTATTATTTTGTGGGTATGGTATTATTAATAGGCACTGATAAGAGAAGTGCGATGGGCCTGTAGCTCAGGTGGTTAG
>CAKUTY010000166.1 GCA_934692455.1 uncultured Erysipelotrichaceae bacterium | reverse complement strand
GATTATTACTTTAATTATTATGATGATTGCGGTTATTAAGACACAAGGACTAGAGTCTTATATTGTGTGGCTAATCATCGTAGGTATTTGTATAAAGGCATCTAAGATTGATATTGATAGTATTACAGGTTCTTTGACGAAGACTTTAAAGTTTTGTGTAGTGGTCTTTCTAATGAACTTCTGTTTCTTTTCAAGAGAGGATGCTTACTTTAAGCTCTTTATCTTTAGCCCCTCATATTTGGGTTTAGTACAAGGGATTAATGTGGTTGGCAAGATGTTGTTGTTGATTATGATTACAACTATCTTACTAAGTACAACTAGTCCTTTAGATCTAACGAAGGGTATTTCGATGTTTCTTTATCCTTTACAATTTGTTGGTTTGAATGTTTATGAGATTTCGATGATTCTTTCAATTTCTTTGACTTTTATTCCTACATTGTTTGAAGAGGCAGAGATGATAAGGAAGGCTCAGATAGCTAGGGGTGCTAAGCTTGATAGTAAAAATCTTATTACCAGGGCAACTTCAATTGTGCCGTTTGTGGTTCCGGTTTTTATTTCAGCATTTAAAAGAGCTGATGACTTAGCTCTAGCCTTAATTAGTAGGGGCATTGAGCTTAAGAAAGATCGAAGAATAAAGTTCGATGTTTCTTTAAAGTTTTGTGATTATTACATTCTTTTGATGGGTGTTTTAATATTATTATTGTTTATGTTTTTATAAGGGAGAATTTTATGACAAATACTAAAAAGGCAATAATTTGTGCAATTATGATTGCGATGTGTGTGGTGCTACCTATGGCGTTCCATGCGATTCCTAATGCAGGTTCTATTTATTTACCAATGCATATTCCAGTATTACTTTGTGGTTTGGTTACTGGTTGGCCTTATGGCTTATTATGTGGTATTGCAGGTCCTGTTATGTCTCATTTGATTACTGGTATGCCGCCTATGGGTTACTTACCTCAAATGGTTATTGAACTTACAGCCTATGGTTTAATTTCTGGTTTATTAATGAACTTTCTTCCAATTAAGAATGAAACTTGTAAGGTTTATACTTCTTTAATTGGTGCAATGTTACTAGGTAGAGTAGTAAGCGGTATTTCTAAGGCTCTAATTTTTGCGAAGGGTTCTTATTCTGTGACTCTTTGGGTTACTGGTTTATTTGTGACTGGTTTACCTGGTATTATTATTCAAATCATTTTTATTCCAGTTATTTATTTTGCGCTAAAGAAGGCCAAGCTTATTTAATGGATAAGAATAGTATTGAAGCTTTTTTTGATAAGGCAGCATCTTCTTGGGATGAAGAAATGATTAAAGATGATTTAATCATTAATACTATTTTGGATAATGCCAAGGTTGAAAAAGGCAATACAGTCTTGGATGTGGCCTGTGGTACAGGTGTGATGATTCCTTATTATTTAGATAGAGGAGCGCATCCTACGGGTATTGATTTATCAAAGAAGATGATTGAAATTGCGAGTGATAAGTTTAAAGATGTTGAATTTATCTGTGGTGATGTAGAAGGATTAAATAATCGTAAGTTTGATCGAATAATTGTCTATAATGCCTTTCCTCATTTCATTGATCCTGAGGCTTTGGTTAAGCATTTAGCTACTTTATTAAATAAGGATGGCACCTTAACTATTGCCCGAGTAGGGAGCGTATTAATCATCATCACGAAGGTGTAGCTAGTTCTATATCAAATGGTTTAATGGAAGCTAGTGAATTAGCTAAGATTATGTCTAAGTATCTTGATGTCTATGTATCTGTTGATGATGATAGGATGTATCAAGTTAGTGGTAAATTAATGGGCTGTTTATATACAGCCCATTGTTTGTACTGTCACAAAAGTGCAGACGGATAGTCGAAGTGGGTGAAATATGCTGAAAGTAAAGAAGAAAAGAAATAGAAAAAAATATGAAGTCATGATGAAAATAAAAAGTTCAGTCAATCTATAAATCCAGTTTTTTACAGGGAAGCCGAGACGTTTTCTCTAAAACTCGGTGATGTAAAAGCATTTTGACGGAAAAATTCCGACTTTGTAAAAGTGCTTTGATAGACAGTGTTTTTCACATAGGTGATAATACAAATGAAGTTAATGTTAGGAGGCAGGCGTGTGGAAATTAGCAGTAAAATCAAACAGTCAAGAATAGATGCGAAGCTCACACAGGAGCAAGCAGCGGAAGCTCTTGGTATCAGCAGGCAGACAATATCAAATTGGGAGAATGGGAAATCCTACGTAAGTACTAAAGATTTCCCCACTATCAATTAATTCCTTATCCATGTATGTTTAACATATATGGATAAGGAGTGTAATAATGCCTAGTAAGTATCAAAAATACGATATAGCTACTAAAGTTACTTTAGTAGAAGAATATTTAGAATTGTCTAAGATATCTAAGATAACTAAGACTGATTTTGCCCATGAAAAAGGAATATCAGATTCTACATTTAATGATTGGGTAATTAAGTACCAAAAGGATAAGAATAGATTTATTAGTGGCTCTAATAATAACGGTGATGATATATCTATTGTTTCTTATACTAAACCTTCTTTTATAGAGTTAACTAAAGATAATGTATCATCTCAAATCATCAACATTGATGATAATATATGCACTAATAGTATTAAGTTATCTTATAAGGATGTAACTCTAGAATTTAATAATGATCAATTAGAAATGGTACTAGGTATTATAAGAAGATGGTAGAGTTTCCTGATAAGAATATTTACCTTTATAGTGAAGGTATAGACTTTAGAAAAGGTATCAAATCTTTATCTAATCTTATAAGTGTTAGTTATCCAAATTCTAATTTAACTGATTCATTATTTATCTTCTTTTCTAAAGATAAGAAACAAGTAAAGATACTTGAAATAGAGGAAGATGATATCTGGTTATACCAAAACAAATTAAACAACGCTAAGTTTGTTTTCCCTAAATGTGATAAGACAATAAAGATAGATTCTAGACAATTAAAACTGATATTAAAAACTATTGAATTAATTGGCCATAAGTCGATGAAATAATCATCTAACTATGGCTTTTTCTTTGAAAATAGTGTATAATATCGCTATATGAAAAAGTATCCTGATTGGGTTGAAAAATACCA
>CAKUTY010000165.1 GCA_934692455.1 uncultured Erysipelotrichaceae bacterium | reverse complement strand
AAATTTAACAACTCTTTCTTTTCTAGCCAAATTAGTCGGCGTAATTGCAGCCATTTTTGTAGCTGGATCGGCATTTTTAGGATCATATTGTGGATAATTGCCAAAGAATCCTCTTCCTTGTGCTGACCAAGCGGCCAACAATACATCTGGATGTTCTTCATACCATTTTACCGATTCTTCTTTGAAAGCGGGAATACGGTAATACCAAGGCTTCTCAAGTTTTAATAAGCTAAAAAATGGAGATGACACGCTTGGCCCTTGATAACCCATTCTATCACAGTATTCATAAGCTTCATTGAATCTTTCTTGTGTCCAGTTAGACATACCATAAGCCTTTATCCAACCTTTCCTTAGAAATTCTTCAAAAGTATCCATTATCTCAGAAACAGGAACTTTAGGATTATCTCTATGCATTAAGTAAATGTCAATGCAGTCGACGCCTAAGTGATCACGACTAAATAGAATATCATCATACATAAATGTTCTACCAACACGTGGCATGTCTTCATACATTTCTAGCTTATGACTCATGTATGGATTGCAACACTTAGACTGGATAACAACCTTGCTTCTGTTATCACCTTTTGCTAGCCAACGTCCTAACAATTCTTCAGTATGTTGAATTCCAGAACCACGGCCATAAAAACGAGCAGTATCAATATAATTACCACCCAAACTAACATAATAGTCTAGCATTTCATGTATTTTTTCTTCATCTTCTAAAGTTGAAGTTGCTGTACCAAATGCAACATCAGATACAGGTGTAGTTAAACCTTTAACATCAATATAATTCATTTTTTCTCCTTAAGGTAACATTGGGAACAAAGTCATGATAAGTGCAACAACAATTGTTCCCAAAATTGTTGCCACCACAGTTGAAACAAACACTGGTGGATAACCATCTTTCATATCAAGATTAGCCAAGCTAACAGCCATCACAACAGATCCACTATTAGGCAAAGAATCAAGCATTGTTGCTGCATAAGTTCCTACTCTGTGAACATATTCAAGCGGAATTCCAACTGCTTTTAACGCTGGCGCAATAATTGGTAAAGCAATTTGCGCCCCTGTTGTTGAACCGCCTGTCATCATACAAATAATTGCGACAATTCCAATCAACATCACAATTGGAGACATGCTTGAATGTATTAAAGCATCAATCGTTGTTTGAAATTCTGGAACGCTTTGTACAACAGCTGCAAAACCATTTACTGTACCAATTGCACCTATTGGCGATAAAGACTTTGCTGCACCACTATTTATTGCTTTAAAGATGCCAGCACCTTTTAATTGCGGATAAAAAAAAATAGCTGCAACAATTGCTGTTAAAGCAATCGAGAACGAAATGTTAATCTTTAAAATATTAAAGACAACCAACAAGAACACAATAGGTAATAAACAAGATAAAAGTAAGGGCATATTACCCATAGGCTTAGCCATTGTGTCTTTTGGACCTAATTTAAAGCATTCGCCATTAGCTTTGGCTTTAACTGTTAAAGTTGAAAGAATCACAACAGTTGTAACTATTTCAACGATAGCGCCTATAACTCCTGCAACAAAACCACATGTCGATGAAGTACCGATTGCCATCGCGACAACATTGGTTGGCTGTTGCGAACCAGGACCACTCAAAGCGAATGTGAAAGCACCACCACAAATGGCACCCATGATAAAACGTTTTGGAATATTTGCTTTTTCAAAAATGCCAAGAGCAATAGGATAAATAGCGATTAAAGCAACTGCTGCATTAATCCCCCCATAACAAAGTATTGCTGAAGCGACAATAACAGAAAGATAACCATAAACATACTTCATTTTTTCTGTTTTGGCCCTAGTAAATAAAGCGGTTGATACTTTATCAGCAATTGTTGAGGCAGCACCGCTTGCTGTATATAGTTCAGCAAGAATGCTACCAAATAAGAACATTGGAAATAAAGAAGCTGCTATTGATCCAAATCTTGTAAAGTAAGTAGTAATTAAAGATTCTTCTAAAGGTAAATTTGCAATCAAGGCAACAGATAAAGCAGCGAAGAATGATGCCATAATAACATGCACATTCTTCATGCACAAAATCACCAATACTGCAAAACCTACAATAATAGCAAGATAACCCATATTAATTATTTAGCATCAGGACCGCCAACTTTATCGTAACCCTTAACTTTACGTACACCAGTAAACGCAAAGATTAGGCATATAACAAGTACTCCCAACAAGCCTTTAAACAAAGCTGCATAAGAACCCGTTGCATCATAAACAATATTAGCAACAGGAATACCAACTGAAGCACCAACAGTAATGCAAGAAGTTAAAATTGCAATAATAGCAGGTGTATCCTTTTTACCAAAACATAAAGCTAAAGGAGTATGCAATACTTTGCAGAATAACCAGCAAATTCCCAATAATACAGATACTAAATACATCATTGGAACCGTTGGAGTAGTAAAACCTAAGATAAAAGCAACCGCAGCATAACAAGCACACAATACTAAAATAGTAATTCTAGCACCAATTTTATCTACAATATAACCACCACACAACATAGCGATAACATTAGCAGTATTAATAACACCGAAAATAGCGCCATATACAGTAGGGTCCCAACCCAAGTCAGCCATATATAAAGTTACATTTGCATACGCAGCATAGAAAGCGGCTGCAAACAACAAGAAAATACCAACCATTGCCCAGAAGTTATAAGTCTTCATAGCTTGTTTTAAAGTATAACCTGGTTTTTCGCCTTCTGCAGCTTCCTTGTTTTCAACTTCAGATGCCCATAACATTTCAGTGCCAACATCTTTTGGATCATTTTGAACAAGTAAGGCAATTACAAGCATAACAACAGCAGTCAAAATAGCACAATTTCTAAATGATGCTTCATAGCCAATAGTTGATAACCATTTACCTACAATATTAGCGCCAATGGTGCCACCAAAACCACCAATTGCCATTGAAATGGAAAGAAGTGTTGTATTATTCTTACCAAACCATCTAGTAAACAAAGCACCAGTAGTTGAAGAAGAACAAAATGCAGGGAACATACCTACAAAGAAAGTTCCAACATAGAACATCGTAATATTGTTAGCTAATGAATAGATAATATAACCTGCAGTTAGACCAAGACCGCCTAAAAAGATTACTTTTCTAAAACCTAACTTTTTAACGATGCTACCATACGC
>CAKUTY010000164.1 GCA_934692455.1 uncultured Erysipelotrichaceae bacterium | reverse complement strand
CTACTTTATCCTGACTAAGTACATGAGCATCAACTAACATTTCTCCCAATCTTTTATTCTTCATATATATTTAACCCCTCATCGTACTATTATAGCGTATTTTATAACCAATATTAAAGTGGTCTATAAGTATAATTGATTTTAAAAGAATCTTTATTATATTTTAAAGACATGCCAACGATTATACGACTATATAAGAATTCATGATCACCACTCTTTTTAAGAGCAGAAATAGAATAAATATGATTCTTATCAGCATAAATAGTATCCGTGCTTCTTAAAGTTAAAGAAACAACGTTTAAAAAGTCAGAAATACTAACTTCATCGCTAACAAGTTCAAAATCAAACAAATAGAAAGATAAACCATAACGATTCATTAGTCTTCTATCAGACTCCATGATTGATAAGAAATTATGCTTATCTACAAGATATGGACCATAAGCAGTGTCATTATCTTTTATATCAATCACAATATTAGTACTGCAATTATTAATCAAATCAGCTATTGTATCTTTATTAATAAGTAATGAGTTATATTTTCTTTTTCTTGCTTGACGCAAAATACCTTCATAGATATCATCTATTTCATCAGCCTTGCCCAATTTAATTAAAGCTTCAAAATAAGTAAGAATTATCTTTTCACTAAAGGGTCTAAACTTAAGAGCCTTATTGCATACTTCGATGCATTCTTGATATTTCATATAATGTAAATAGCGTTCAGATAAAAACTCAGCTACATCACAGAATTGATCAAGATAATATGTACGATATGGCTTTATATAATCAAACTCTAATCCATATAAAAAATCACCGTTATATGTTTCGATTACCTCTTTATATAAGTTTGAATCATTATTCACTTTAGCGCTAGTTAGAATACTATTAAAATCTTCAACATCTAGATATATTTTGTAGTTCTTGTTGATGTAATAATAACCATTAGAACTGATAATGAAGTTTTTATCTGACAACTCAGGAATTTTCTCTAATGCCTTTCTTAATCTAAATATGCCAAACTTAATCGCATTCTCAGGATTGGTACTCTTTGACCAAAAAGCCTCAAATAAAGTCTCTTTAGCAACTTTATTTTTGTGGTTAAACAATAAATACGCCAACAACAATAATGGCTGTTTCTCCATTATTATTTCTTCATACTCCCCTTTAGAATTTTTCAAACTAATAGGGCCTAAAAACTTAAAATATAACTCTTTCATACCTAGATTATATATATAAAACAATTATTTGAGAACGATTATTTGATTTTTATAACTTAAATATTTTAAATTTCCTATAAAATTAAACTTAATATTACCTAGTTCCTTAGTAATTAAGGTATCAACGAGATAAGAATTTAAAGTATCAAGCGTTTCCTTATGGGGATGATTATATTTCCCATTGGTTGAAATAATCGCATAATCAGGTAGTATCTTACCCACAAAATAACTTGAAGTTCCAGTTACACTACCGTGATGAGACACCTTAAGACAATTCACCTTATCTATTGCATACCTATTCACAATCAACCTTTCAACATTCTTAGAAATATCACCTGTAAAAAGAAAAGAATAGTCATTAACATCTAAATAATAAACAACAGAATTATCATTATCATTGTCAAAAATACCTACATCTAAACAGTTAAAATATAAATCTTTAAACGCAATATCATATTTATCATAGACAGTCTTCTTAATTTTAAAATCTCTCATCAAATTATCTACATTGCCACAGTGATCTTCATCATTATGTGATATTAATAAGTAATCTAAGGTATACACTCCTTCCTCATATAAAGTTTTCTTTAATTTATGATAATTGTATGCAGAACCTGTATCAATCAAAATCTTATAATTTAAATTTGATATTAAAGTTGCATCACCTTGCCCTACATCGATAAAAGTTACATGTTTAATGGGATTATTTAATGTCAACAAACACATTAGTAATAATAGATATAATTGATAATCTTTCTTTATACCAAATAGATAGCTTACAAATAAGATTACCATTGTAACTATTGATACCTTACCTCTAACACTTATCAAAAAGATATTTATGATAAATGATAATATTTTCATTACAAGTAGATATATCGGTAATAATATAGGACAAATAAAGCACATTAAAGAAATAATAAATATAAGAATCCTAATATTTAAATACCAATTATAAACAAGACAACTTAAAACATTTATTTGACCAAAGAAGAATGACTGTATAAATCCAATCAAGAACTTACTTTTGTAATAATTACTTTTATAGATAAAAGAAAATACCAGTGTCAACAAAATTGAATAGTTCAAAAATAAATTTACATCCATTAATGTAATCACTATAACCTTAATCGATAGATTATTTATATTGTCTACTTCAAAGAAAGATAGTATAAAATCAATAATTAAGAATAATAATTTAAGTTCAAAGTCAAAGAAGATCGAAAAGATAAACAATAAAAATAATGATAAATATTTATTCTTATCAAAGATTTTTCTTAACAAGAAATATAAACCAAAACCATAGCCTATATTAAACAATAAATCATTGTCGCTTACATAATCATTGAATAATATTTTCTTAAATAAATTACTTATGTCTTTATCAAAACAATTTAAATGATTCAACGATACTTTGTATGGTGTATTTTTATATACATGTTCATTAAAAATAAAATCACCGACTTCATACCCAAAATCATCTACTTCACAATTATTAATAATCGCAATGCCGTCCTTAACTCTACTTACATAACCAATAGTTGGTATTTTAATATTTATAAGAGAAATAACTAATAGAATAATTAGGATTATGCTTTCTCTCTTGTCAATTAAAAATAATATTAAAAAACTAAAAATGAGAATAAAGATATTCTTAAAATAGACATTCAAGAATAATAAGACAGTAAGCCTAAATAGTAATATATTCTTTAAGCTTTGCATACTTCTTATCCCCTATTCCCTTTACATTTTTAATATCCTCCAAAGTCCAAAATGGTCCATATGTATTTCGATATTCAATAATCCTTTCTGCAGTCTTTGGACCAATGCCAGGTAATGTGATAAGCTCCTCGTAAGAAGCCTTATTGATAGATATTTTTCCACTTGCATCATCAACAAGTACCTCTTGATTATCATATAAGACAACATCATCAGCTACATTACTAGAATCATCAAGTTTATATTCATCTTTTAATTCTTTATAA
>CAKUTY010000163.1 GCA_934692455.1 uncultured Erysipelotrichaceae bacterium | reverse complement strand
CTATCCAACTGAGCAAGGTACTTTAACCGATGAGAAGCTTAAGGAGTTCTTTAAGCCAGTTATTAATGTTAAATATACTGCTAATATGGAAGATGGCTTGGATAAGATTGCTGAGAATAAGGAAAATAATCTTGAGTATTTAAGAAAGTTCTATGACGAGTTCCAACCACTTGTAGATAATGCCTATGAGAAGATGGAAAAGAAAGAGGATGAAAAGACTGGTGAGAAGTGTCCAGTGTGTGGTAGTGACTTAGTTTATAAGGAAGGCCGCTATGGCAAGTTTGTAGCTTGTTCTAATTATCCAACTTGTAAGTATGTGGAAACAGAGAATGTGGGAAAGAATTGCCCTGATTGTGGCGCTCCTTTGATTTATAGAACAGGCAGATATGGTAAGTTTATTTCATGTTCTAGATATCCTGAGTGTAAGCATATTGAAAAGATCGAGAAGGAAAAGCCAGAGGAAGTTGGAAGAGATTGTCCTGAGTGTGGTAAGCCACTACTTAAGCGTAAGTCTAGATATGGCACTTACTTTATTGGCTGCTCTGCTTATCCAAAGTGTAAATATATTGAGAATATCGAGGGTGAAAAAAAGCCTAGAGCTACTAGGAAAAAGAAATAATGAGAGAAGTAATTGTTGTTGGTGCTGGTTTAGCTGGTTGTGAGGCTGCTTACAAGTTAGCTAAGCTTGGTGTGAAAGTTAGACTATATGAACAAAAGCCTGTGAAGAAGCACGAGGCTTTTAAGACTGATTTGTATAGTGAACTTATTTGTTCTAATTCTTTAAGAAGTGATGATTTATATAATGCGGTAGGTCTTTTGAAAGAAGAAATGCGTACTTTAGATTCTTTAATCATGGAGGCTGCCGATAAGAATAGGGTTGAGGCTGGTAAGTCTTTAGCGGTGGATAGAGAGGGTTTCTCTAGGTATATTACTGAAATAATCGATAACGAACCTAATATTGAAGTAATTCATGAAGAATTCACTCGTATTGATGAAAATATTCCTACTATCATTGCGGCAGGACCTTTGTGTCAGGGTGCTTTATCTGATGAGGTTAAAAGACTTGCTGGTAAGAGTTACTTGTATTTTTATGATGCAGTTTCACCAATTGTAGAAAAGGATTCTATTGATTTTTCAAACGCCTATTATAAGTCAAGATATGATGAAGAGGGTGAGGGTGATTATATCAATTGTCCTTTGACTCGTGATGAATTTGAAGTATTTCATAGGGAAGTAGTAAACGCTAAAAAGATTGATGTTCATGATATTGATTCTGAGATCTATTTTGAAGGCTGTATGCCATTTGAAGAGATGGCAAGAAGAGGCTATAAGACCTTGTTGTTTGGTCCTATGAAACCAGTAGGTTTGGAACATGATGGTGTTAAGCCTTATGCAGTAGTGCAGTTAAGAAAAGATAATGCGATTGATACTTTATATAACGTTGTCGGCTTTCAAACGCATTTAACTTTTGGTGAGCAATTAAGAGTTTTAAAATTAATTCCAGCTTTAAAGAATGTATCGATTGTAAGATATGGTGTGATGCATAGAAACACTTATATTAATTCACCTAAGGTAATTAATAGTCATTATCAATTTATTGAGTATCCTAATGTTTTTGTGGCTGGTCAAATCAGTGGCGTTGAAGGTTATATCGAATCAGCGGCCAGTGGTTTGTATGCAGCTTTAAATATGTATAACTATTTAAATGGATTAAATGGTCCATATTTAGGTCAAGATACAATGATGGGTGCAATGGCTTCTTATATCAGTGATTCTTTGATTGATAAGTTAGTGCCTATGAATGCGAACTTTGGCATTTTTAAGTGTGATTTTAAGGGAAATAAGAAGGATAAGAAGGCTTATTTCGTGGATCATGCGTTAAGTGAAATTAGAAAATATAAGGAAGAATTTTTTAAATAGGTTGTTAATAAAATATTAATCTGCAGTATAATTTATATAGTTGTTAGTGAATATACTAACAAGGTAATTATGGAGGAAATTTTATGACACGTTTTACATTACCTAGAGACATTTATCATGGTAAGGGCTCTCTTGAATCTTTGAAGACTTTCGAAGGCAAGAAAGCAATGATCTGCGTTGGTGGTGGATCAATGAAGAGATTCGGTTTCTTAGACAGAGCTATTGGCTACTTAAAAGAAGCTGGAATGGAAGTTGAAGTATTCGATGGTATCGAATCAGACCCATCTGTAGAAACTGTTATGCGTGGTGCTGATGCTATGCTTAAATTCGAACCTGACTGGATTGTTGCGATCGGTGGTGGTTCTCCAATTGATGCTGCTAAGGCTATGTGGATTAAATATGAATACCCTGAAACAACTTTCGAGGATATGTGTAAGGTATTTGGCTTACCTAAGTTAAGAACAAAGGCTCATTTCTGTGCTGTTTCTTCTACTTCTGGTACTGCTACTGAAGTTACTGCTTTCTCAATTATCACTGATTATCAAAAGGGTGTTAAGTTCCCAATTGCTGACTTTGAAATTACACCAGATGTAGCAATCGTTGACCCTGAACTTGCTGAAACAATGCCTAAGAAGTTAGTTGCTCATACAGGTATGGATGCTCTAACTCATGCTATTGAAGCTTATGTATCAACTGCAAACTGTGACTATACTGATCCTCTTGCTATTCATGCAATCGAAATGATTCAAAAGGATTTAGTACCTTCTTATAATGAAGATATGAAGGCTAGAGATGATATGCATAATGCTCAATGTTTAGCTGGTATGGCTTTCTCTAATGCATTATTAGGTATCGTTCACTCTATGGCTCATAAGACTGGTGCTGCTTTCGCTGACTATGGTGCTCATATTATCCATGGTGCTGCTAATGCTATGTATCTTCCTAAGGTTATCGCTTTCAATGCTAAGGATGAAACAGCTAAGAAGAGATATGGCGTAATCGCTGATTATATGCACTTAGGTGGTAACAATGATGATGAAAAGGTTAAGTTATTAATTGACTTCTGCCGTGGCATGAATGATCAATTAAATATTCCTCATTGCATTAAGAACTATGGCGCTGATTCTTATCCAACTGAGCAAGGTTTCGTTCCTGAAGAAGTATTCCTAGAGAGACTTCCTGAAATCGCTAGATTAGCTATCGGTGATGCTTGTACAGGTTCTAACCCAAGAATTCCTACTCAAGAAGAGATGGAAAAACTATTGAAGTGCTGCTACTACGATACTGAAGTAGACTTCTAAT
>CAKUTY010000162.1 GCA_934692455.1 uncultured Erysipelotrichaceae bacterium | reverse complement strand
ATCAGTGTACATCTTGGAAATAATCAGTACATTTTATTTTTTCTCATATTTTTTTAAGCCATCATCATACATTTTTAATACATTGTTAGAGTCTCTAACACAGGTAGATGAATTATAGATGATATTTTCATCTATAAGCTCTTCGATTATTTCTCTAAAAGTTTTAGAAGCATTACCAGAATAACCAAAACTCCTATACAATTCATTTGATGAATAACTTTCTTTATATAGGGTTTCTAATATTAATTCTTTAATCTCATCCTTACTTCTACGTTTCTTTTTTATATTTTCCAATTTACTGTTTAAATAGTCATTATTTATAAACGCCTCATGTATAGGTATGATTACAGAGAAGAACGTTCTATCTTTATCGGTTAGGAATATTGGCAATGGGGAACCATTTTTCTTTATTTCTCTTAAAGCCGTTGGAATCCCTGTATTTCTTCCTTCAACTAGGTGTAATTCTTTTAAGAAGTCACCAATTCTTCTATTTCTATATCTTCTAGTCCTCATTTGAAAATTTTTGATATCTTCATCAGTTATAGATCTATCAGGACCAGGAGCGCTAGTGATTTCTATTTTGTCACTTTCTATCCTAACAGTAATTGGTTCGTGTATTTGATATGATTTATGATAAATAGCATTTGATAAGAATTCTTCTATAGCTTCATAGCTATAATTTTTAATTCTAATAGCTTCAGCTTGGCCACTTACCTTAAAAACTTTTTCAGCAATAACGTTACTCCGGATATAATCAAGAGCATTTCTTAATTGCACATCAATAGGACCTTGAAACACCCTTTCCACCATTCCATAGCCTGTATGATCTGGAATATTAACAACCTCTATTTGGTTATACGGGAAAAACATATGGGGTTGATCATTAAAAAATAGTAATCCAACATTTAAAGGTTTATAGTAATCAGTTGGACCATCAGCGATTCTTAGATTTCTAGCTAATTGATTAAGACTTAAATCGTCAACATTAATAAGTAAACTACTATTAATATTTTGTAAATAATCATAAATACGACTTCGTTTTAAATCATTCATTTCTGCCTTTGGATTGATACGATCATCAAAAGGAATATTATGAGACAAGGAAAGCAGTTCTTTTACATCCAAATCCGTTGCTTCAATCGTACTAGATAGTTTTCTAATATAATAATTTTTTTCACTATTCTTAGTACTAGGATATTTTGGACATGCATATGGTCTTTCATACCCACCTGGACACCATATTAACAACAGCATTTTCCCATCAAAGTTAACAGGTTCTGTTTGAGGAATATATACAGGTTTTAAAAATTTGCAGTACCTTAACAATTCTTTTTGTATCTTATCTATAGATCCAGGTTCAATTCCTTTTACAGGTCTTACGACTTTCCCATCTTTTTCATTTGCACCTAAAACTATATATCCACCGCCCCAATTATCAATATCATTCGCGAATGCACTAATAGTCTTTAAAGTTGTTTCTGGATTCCAATTTTCTTTAAATTCTATTCTAGCCCACTCAACAACATTTTCATTCAATAATGTTTCAATACTAATTGGAATTGCCATTATCATATCCTCCTATGCTTACGACTTACTTACGACTAAATGATATAGTCGTAAGTAATCAGAGTCAATATAACGCTATACAAAAAGTGATTCCTAATCATAATTCAGGAATCACTCAATTACTTCAATATCATTTTCCTCACACCACTCAAGGGCAATCTCTTTATACTGTTGATCACGATACTTATACCAATCGTTTGCCATACCGATTTCATATAGTTTGTCCTTAAATCTTCTAAAGGCACCCTTTCCTTGTATGGAATTATATAAGATAGTTTGGTTCTTTCCTTTAGGTAAAGAATAGACAAAGTTTTCCATCATACGATATTCGTTAATATGATAACTATCAGGTAAATCGATATAATCATCATCTTCGTCATATTCATCTTCGTTATAAAGGCAATCAGAGAAATAGACAATCTTCTCTTTATTAACAGAATAAGAATATCTTATTTCATCATTATCAGCATCTTCTAAAGCCATTAAAACATCTTGTAATTTTACTTTCATACCTTATAAAACTCCTTATACCATTTCGCAAAGTTTCTTAGACCTGTTCTTAAAGGTGTACTAGGTTTAAAACCAAAGTCTTGTTCAAGTGGTGTTGTATCAGCATAAGTAATAGGAACATCACCTGCTTGCATTGGTACTAGTTTCTTATGTGCTACAAAGTCATAATCTTTAGGTAAGACACCTGCATCTATTAATTCTTGTTGTAAGATATCTACAAAGTCTAATAGGTTTTCAGGATTTTGATTACCTATGTTATAAACTGCATATGGAGGAATAGGTAAACCATCTTCACCTAGTTTTTTATCAGGTGCACCCTGCATGACTCTTTTAACACCTTCTACAATATCATCAATATATGTGAAGTCTCTTTTACAGTTACCATAGTTAAAAATCTCTATTGTTTCACCCTTTAATAACTTATTAGTAAAGCCAAAGTAGGCCATATCAGGTCTTCCTGCTGGTCCATATACTGTAAAGAATCTAAGACCAGTTGATGGAATATTATATAGCTTACTATAAGCATGAGCCATTAGTTCATTACTCTTTTTAGTTGCTGCATATAGTGATACTGGATTATCTACTTTATCATCTGTACTATATGGTACTTTCTTGTTAGTTCCATATACAGAAGATGAAGATGCATATACTAAGTGTTCTACTTCATTGTGTCTACAAGCTTCTAAGATATTGTAGAAACCAATTAGATTAGATTTGATATAAGCATCAGGATTAGTGATACTATAGCGTACTCCTGCCTGAGCTGCTAGATTTACTACTATTGATGGTTTATATTCATTAAATAAGTTATCAATTGTTTCTTTATCTGAGATATCACCTTTTATAAAGATAAAGTTCTTATTTAATTTATTTATTTCTTCTAATCTATATTCCTTTATAGATACATCATAATAATCATTCATATTATCAATACCAATTATCTTTATATCATCAACAGTATTGAATAATTCTTTTACTAGGTTACTACCAATAAAGCCAGCAGCACCTGTTATAAGTATTGTCTTTCCTTTTAAGTCTATTTTGTTCATATGTTCTCCTCTTTTTTGTATTGAGCCTTGTCGAAAAGTCATAATAGCTGATTAAGACAAGGCTTTGTTAATTAGCTATATATTTATTTACCCCCAACT
>CAKUTY010000161.1 GCA_934692455.1 uncultured Erysipelotrichaceae bacterium | reverse complement strand
CTATTCACTAAGCGAATTATGTCAAGCATTCGATGTAAAGAGAATTGGTACAAGTGGCGCAATCTTTGATATTGAAAAGTTAAAGTGGATGAATGGCGTATATCTAAGAAACATGGATGACAAAGCCTATTTTGAATTAGTTGAACCAATGATTAAAGAAACTGTTGATCCAAAGTACAACTATGAAGATATCGCTAAGGCCTTAAAAGATAGAGTTATGTTACTAACTGAAGTTAAGGATATGATTGATTTCTTTAATGAAGTAAAGGATTATTCAATTGATCTATATACTAATAAGAAGGCAAAAACAAATGCTGAAGTAGCTAAGAAGTCATTAGAACTTGCATTACCTGCATTAGAAGCACTTGAGACATTCGATAATGATGGTATCTTCCAAGCATTAGCTAAAGTGGCTGCTGATAATGAACTTAAGAACATTACAATTATGTATCCTATTCAAGTTGCCCTATCTGGTAAGGATAAGACACCTGGTGGTGCTACAATGATTGGTCAAATCTTAGGTAAGGAAGAAACTATCAAGAGAATCAAGGACGCTATTGCTAAGTTAGCTTAATATATCAACTAACGCTACATTTGTAGCGTTTTTATTTGGATTATCAAATCCCGTATCTACAACATAATAAAAAGGCTCAATGAGCCTTTGAGTTTTTAATGGTGATCGATACGGGATTTGAACCCGTGAATGTCGCCTTGAGAGGGCGATGTGTTAACCGTTTCACCAATCGACCATATAAAGGGCTTAATGCCCTATTATTTATTTAGCTAATGCTGCCTTAGCAGTATTGCAAATGCTTGTGAAGCTTTCAGGATCTGCGATAGCGATTTCTGATAACATCTTTCTGTTCATGTTAACATTTGCAAGCTTTAAGCCATGCATTAATCTTGAGTAGCTGATATCGTTTAATCTAGCAGCAGCATTGATTCTAGCAATCCATAACTTACGGAAGTTTCTCTTGTTTTGCTTTCTAGCGATATATGCATACTTATGAGAATGCATTACTTGCTCATGAGCTGTCTTGAATAATAAGTGTTTACTACCAAAATAACCCTTAGCTTGTTTTAAGACTCTCTTATGTCTTTTTCTTAGATTATTAGATCTTTTAACTCTAGCCATTATTTAATCCCCCTAACTAACCTTGTAATAGAGCTCTATCTCTCTTAGTATCAGAAGCAGAGACAATAGCTGACTTTCTTAAATTTACCTTTTGCTTATGTGTCTTGTTAGCAGCAAAGTGTGATGTGAAGTTGTGGTGAGTCTTTAACTTACCAGTACCAGTAACTTTTACTCTCTTAGCAAAAGTCTTCTTTGTTTTCATTTTTGGCATTTGAATTCCTCCTTATTTCTTTTTAGGCATTAAAACGCAAGACATGATATTACCTTCAAGCTTAGGTTGTTTATCAACATTTGCCAAATCAGACAAACTTGAAATAAAATCATTCATAACCTTTAATCCAACTTCTTGACGAGTCATCATACGTCCTCTAAAACGCATGTCAACCTTAACCTTCATACCATCTTCAAGCCAACCAGTAGCTTGCTTAATCTTAGTATCAAAGTCATGCTTATCAATAACAGGAGATAAACGTAAAGGTTTAAGTTCTGTTACATGTTGGTTCTTCTTAGCTTCCTTAGCCTTCTTCTGAGCCTCAAACTTATATCTTCCATAATCCAATATCTTACATACTGGTGGATTTGAATTTGCTGAAACGCATAATAAGTCTAATTCTTGATCATAAGCTTTATTTAAAGCTTCATTTCTGCTCATTTTACCAAGTTGTGAGCCATCTGAATCAATTACTAATACTTCTCTAAAACGAATATTCTCATTGACTAGATCTTCGGGTTTTTTACCTGCTATGTTAATGTCCTCCTATAAAATAAAAAGCGAGACAAAGCCCACTCATATTACTATCTTGTAGCAATCTAGTTACCCAAATCCTTGTGGATATCAGGTGAGAAGTGGTCTTCTACTTTCTACGTACTTTTTATTACTTGATTATTTTATTACTTTACCAAGTGATTTGTCAATCTTATCTTGTTAAAAAGTTTTGAATCAGTACAATCACCAACATATGTACTGGATAGAATGCATAACAGATATATTGGAATGGTTTATTATGATAGCCTTGTCTTCCCTTATATAGCCAAATAGGTATTAAAGCTAACATTGCAATTCCTTGTTGAATAATCTCAAATTCATGGCCTAATATAGTTACTGGATAAAATAAACCACCCAATAATTCAATATTAATAAAATACATACCAATTATTTGGCCTAGTATTTGCCACCACTTTTTGCCTCTAAAGAAATAGAATACAAAAATAGTTAAAACACCCGCACCATAGTAATCTAACATACCTACAGTACCTATTAAAGCACCTAAAAGTACCACTAAGATACAAGTTAGGATATACATAAACTTATTGTTCTTAGACTTAGCCTTTTCAATTAAGTGGATACCAATTAAACCTACAATAAAAGTCCAAATAACATTTTGATGATATGGATAGAAAATAGTGCCACCATACATCAAATCAAATGGAATCTCTGAAAGTAACGCAAAGATAAACATCCTAGTTAAATACTTCTTAAAGTTATGAGTATGAAAGTAACCCTCTACTGTCATAAACGCAAAAATTGGGAAAGCAATTCTACCTACACATGTTAACCATTCTTGAGCTGGAAATAATGTAGCCCATAAATGATCCATCAACATAAAGATCATTGCCATAATATGTAATGTAGCTGAACTTAAATCAAACATAATAACACTCCTATAAACATACTAGAAAATAGTATCATCTATGTCACAACTAAAACAAGATTTCTGAAGAATCAATTTTGTCTTTATCACTAATTTTTCTAATCACCTTGCAAGGAACACCAGCTGCTACTACATCACTTGGAATATCATGATTAACTACACTACCTGCTCCAATAACTGAATTAGAACCAATAGTAACACCACCACAAACGGTTGTGTTTGCTCCAATCCAAACATTATCTTCAACTGTAATTGGAGCAGAAGTGCCAATACCCTGACTTCTTTGTGTAGGATCAATTGCATGCCCTGAACAAGCTATACAAACACCAGGTGCAATAAAGACGCCGTTTCCAATATTTACAGGAGAAGTATCTAAAATAACGCAATTATAATTTAATAGCGCAAAACCATGAAAATGAATATTAAAACCATAATCACAATGAAAACTTGGTTCAATATTGACCG
>CAKUTY010000160.1 GCA_934692455.1 uncultured Erysipelotrichaceae bacterium | reverse complement strand
GGGCTTGTAAGCGATTTAACATACGATATAAGAATTAAAAATAGATTGTGTAAGGTTGATGGCCAACGGATTGGTGGAAATGATTATGACTTCAACAATGAGTTTCAAGCAATCTATAAGATATTTAATGATTATGATTCTCATTATGATTTGTATGTAAAAATTCAAGTTGGCAATGAAGATGTTTATTACTTATATGGAAGTGATTCTACTTATTTAGAACAACATGATATTGAACTAGTTGAGGGAAGAACTTTTCTAGAAGGCTCTAATGAGGTGCTTGTTAATGAAAAGATGTTAATAGCTGATAGAAGTGTTGAAATTGGTGATGTGATTTCTATTCCTGTAGCTTATAAATTATTAAACAACAATCGAATTTTTCCACTTATAGATCATTATATTGATTATGAAGTGGTTGGCCTTTATAAGAGCCGTAATATTGATATCACAAATTATGAGAATGAATATATGCTTAATAATAGAATTTATTTAAGTAGGGAAAATGTCCTTAATTACTATGATGATTATATAAGTCTTTTTAAGGATCATAATATAAAAACTGTTGTAAATAATAATAATTATGTATTGAATGTAAAGTTTGTCGATGCTTATATAACGTTGGCTTCTTATGATGAAATGGAAGATGTTTATGTTGATGTTAAAAATAAACTAAGTAGCATTAATGGCAAGATTAGTCCGCTAGGTGATAAGTATGAAATAGAATCAAATAATGAATATGTTGATAGTATTATTTCACCATTTGTGATGCTTACTGATAATGTTAAGAATGTTTTTGGCATTATGTATCTAGTATTTTTATTGATTATAGCTTTGTTTATAATGATAGAAATTAAAAATAGAACAAGAGAATTTGGAATTAAGAATGTTCTTGGATTAAAAGATGGCGATAATATTAAAACGTTCGTCATAGAGAAGTTAATGGTTATTATTGGTGGTATATGTTTAGCGTATATTGTTTACTTACTAAGTTTTAATTCTATTATTTCTTCTTATATCAATAAGAAAATAAATTTAGAGAATGATATATTAAATTTAATCGGTGTCAATCATCAATTCATGTTTGACAACATCAATCATTCATATCTAATTAGACCAATATATTTCATTGTTTATATGTTGGCTACTTTAACTGTTTGTGCTTTGTTGGTAGTGCTGTTGTTTAAGATGAATAAGCCAAAAAAGATTAAAGATTGTTTGTTACATTAAGGAGTGTTTATGAGGTTAGAAGTTAAGGATGTTTGCTTTTCTTATCAGGATGGAGAATCAAAGAAAGAAATATTTAATGGGGCAAGTTGTGAGTTTTTGGATAAAAAATTCTATTGTATTACTGGTCCATCTGGCTGTGGCAAATCTACACTGTTATCGCTTTTAGGTACTATAGATAAATGCGAGAGTGGTTCAATTCTTTTAGATGGAAATGATATTTTTGATGATGAAAGTACATATAGAAAAAAGAAAGTAGGCTTTGTATTCCAAGATTATAATTTGATTAACTATTTGGATGGTTTTGAAAATGTGGCTTTGGCGATGGAAATTGCAGGAAACAAGAAAGATGAAAATAGAATCTATGGTGCTTTAAGTGTTGTTGGCATTGATAAGGAAACAGCTAAAAGAAAGGCTAATAAGTTGTCTGGTGGTGAGAAACAAAGAATCGCAATCGCTAGAGCTTTGATAAATAATCCAGAAATAATATTGGCGGATGAACCAACTGGTAATTTGGATATTGAGAATTCTAATATGATTGTTGATATATTCTTAAAACTAGCCCACGAATATGACAAGTGTGTAATCATGGTTACTCATAATCCTGATATTGCGAAGTTGTGTGATCAGGAATATACAATCATAAATAAAACTATTGTCAATAAATAAGTATTGGCTCTAAAAATGTTGGAAAACTGTATTTATTGGCTCTAAAAATGTTGGAAAACTGTATTTATTGGCTCTAAAAATGTTGGAATTTTTTCTAGAATGGCTCTAAAAATGTTGTTTGGCCAAATAATAACTTATAAATCTCTTACATCTTATTGACAAATATTTTATTTGTAGGACAATTAAGGTAAGTAATAATCTATGTATAGAGGTAGCGACGAAAATTAGTAGTTAAGTGAAGAGGCATCTGATGATCTTAACGAAAGGTAACCGTCGCCGAATGTATTAGCTAGGCATATCTAATACATGGGGATTTAGGGAATACCTATATCACTCCTTCGTAAGAAGAGGCGCTATTGTATGTTCGGTTCATTATAGTCGTATGTGCAATTAGCACATACGATTTTTACTTTAATACATTTAGGTTTAGGAGGTAAAAGAAATGAAAAGATTACTTGGTGTATTAATGGCAATTTTAATGTTGGTGACTTTAAGTGCTTGTGGTGGGGATTCATCTGCTAAAAGTGGTGTTGAAGATGGCGTTTTAACTATCGCTATGGAATGTGCATATGCTCCATATAACTGGACACAGACAGATGATTCTAATGGTGCAGTACCAATTAAGGGTACAAATGATTACGCAAATGGTTATGATGTAATGATTGCGAAAAGAATTTGTGAGGCTAATGGATGGGAATTAGAGGTTGTAAGAAGTGACTGGGATTCTCTTGTGCCTAGTGTACAAACTGGTGTAATTGATGCGGTAATCGCAGGACAATCAATGACTAAGGAAAGAAGTCAACAAGTAGATTTCGCTGGTCCTTACTATTATGCAAGTTTCGCTATTCTAGTTAAGAAAGATTCGCCTTTGGCTAACGCAACTTCAATTATGGATTTTGCCGGCTATAAGGGTTCAGCTCAATCAGCTACAATTTGGTATTCTGAGTGTTTACCTCAAATGGAAGGCGCTTTGATTCAAACAGCTGCTGAATCAGCCCCAGCAATGATTATGGGAGTAGAAACTGGTGTCTTTGATTTTGTGGTAACTGATATGCCAACAGCTACAGGTGCTGCCATTGCCTATGATGATTTGAAGGTTTTAGATTTTAGTGGTACTGATGGTGACTTCAAGTTTAGTGAAGAAGAAAGAGAAGAAAATGTTAATATCGGTATTTCTGTAAGAAAGGGTAATACAGTTCTTAAAGAAGCAATCGATTCATATTTAGATACATTAACTATTGATGATTTCAACACAATAATGGATGAGGCTATCAAGGTACAACCTTTAGGGGAATAATTAAATGTTAATTGATGATGTTGTAAAAGCGTGGACAACCTATTCTTCCACCTATATGGATGGTATTAAAAATACTTTACTATTAGCTTTTGTAGGTACATTATTTGG
>CAKUTY010000159.1 GCA_934692455.1 uncultured Erysipelotrichaceae bacterium | reverse complement strand
GGAAAGACGGATAAAATTGAACAATTATATGCCTTGGGAATCATTGTGAATGGAGCCTTTGGCTTTATCATCTCTATTGTCCTATTGTTGTTTGGTAGAAACATTTTCACCCTAATGAAAATACCTGCTGATTGTATGAATGAAGCCCTAATCTACTTAAATATCTGTTCCCTAGGACTTGCCTTTCAAGGAATCTTCTCAACCTATAGTGCAATGTTTAGAAGCAATGGTTGGATGAAACAATCAATGTTGGCATCAACCATCATGAACGGTTTAAACATCATTGGTAACTACTTCTTAATACCACACTTAGGAGTAGCCGGTGCTGCCATCTCATCAGTATTATCAAGAATTATCGGTTTAACATTCCTAATAATCATCTTTAACTTATTAAGTTCAATTAAAGTTAACTTCAAATGTCTAAATCCATGGCCCTCTACCTTATTAAAGACCATGTTGAAAATAGGACTACCGAGTGGTGGTGAAACCGTATCCTACAATGCATCACAAATGGTCATCCTAACAATGGTTAACATGCTAGGCAATTCTATTGTCAAAGTAAGAACCTTTGCCTATATGTATGCCATGATTGGTTATTTGTTGGGTTGTGCCCTTTCACAAGCATCCCAAATAATTATTGGTTATATGATAGGTGAGGGAAACAAAGACTTAGCCTATCAAGAGGCTAAGAAAGCTACCATCTTATCAGTTATCCTAAATGGTACAACAGCTTTATTGATATTTATATTCGCAGAACCACTATTCTCATTATTTATTGATGAAGAATTATTAAATATTGCGAAAAGTGTAATGTTTGTAGACTTTATCCTTGAAATAGGAAGAGCCATCAACATGACCATGGTTAGAAGTCTACAAGCAGTTGGCGACATCAAATTCCCTGTAATGTGTGGCATCCTTAGTATGTGGTTTATATCCATCCCCATTGCCTATTACTTTGGCTTTATCCAAGGCTTAGGACTTATGGGTATTTGGATTGGTATGGCATGTGATGAATGTCTAAGAGGCCTAATATTTATCATCAGATGGGAATCTGGTAAGTGGCGTAAGAAAGATTTAATTAATAATTTGTAGACTAAAGGCCACAAATGTGGCCATTTTAAATTTCATCAATTAAACAAACAGCCTGGGCAATAGCACCTTCGCCTCTACCCACAAAACCCATCTTCTCAAAACATGTCGCCTTAACATTAACAAGCGAACTATCAATGCCTAAAGTATTAGCGATATTTTCTTTCATAGTATCAATATAAGGAGCCATCTTAGGCTTCTCAATGATAATCAAACTATCGATATTTACCACCCTATAGCCATGTTCCTTAAGCATATCCTTTGTCTTTTTAAGTAAAACTAAAGAAGAAATATTCTCATACTTAGCATCCTTATCAGAAAAATGAGTACCAATATCTCTTAAGCCCATAGCTCCGATCAAAGACTCAATAATCGCATGAAGCAATACATCCGCATCACTATGACCCAAAAGTCCCTTCTCATAAGGAATCTTCACACCACCAATAATTAAATCTCTACCTTCAACTAAACGATGCACATCCTGTGATTGACCTATTCTCATAACAACACCTCTCTAATATCATCATATACCCTAAGACCACTTTGACACAAAACATCTTTAGATTGATGCCCTTTGGCAACAAGGACACACTCAACACCCATGGCCCTAGCTACCTCACCATCATGTAAAGTATCACCTATCATTAAACAATCCTTAGGATTTTTATCCTTAATAAATTCTAAGCCAATTGGCAACTTACTAGTAGCATAGATATTATCAATGCCAAGTACCTCATCAAACATATCAATAATACCCAATTTAACAAGTTGACCCTTTAACATATCGAGCTTAGAAGCACTCAAGACAATATTTTTATTACCTAACAAGTGATTCTTAATAAGTATTTCTTTAATACCATCATAAAGCTGACACTTATCAAATCCAGCCTCATAATAATCCATCCACTTACGACCAACTTCTTCCCAACTTAAGACATCAAAGTCAAAGCCAACTACTTCATAATAATGCTTAACCGGAAATGTAAAGATATTACGATATTCTTCCAAACTTAAATGATCTCTGTCTAAAAAATCATCAATACATCTATTGATACATTCAAGCTCTAAACCTGTATCGTTTAATATCGTTCCATTAAAATCAAAAATTAAATACTTCATTTCTTAATTATACAAAAAAGAAAAGACGCTAAGCGCCTTATTCATCATCCTCAGGTTCTTCGATGATGTTGCCATCATCATCATAAACAACACCCTCATCATCATCAACTTCTAATTCAGCCAGATTAATTTGAGTATCCTCAAACTTTAAGTGATTCTTTAAATCCCACTTGTTACCATCAAGTTGTACAAAACGTCCATCAATTGATAAATCGGAATAAAAAGACGCCACCCTATCGCCACTTACTCCAGTTTCCTTAGATACCTCAGCCCAAAGTTCCTTGAAAGGAATAGCCACTTTATGAGCTGCGATATAGTCATATGCTACATCAGCCATTGATTTCTTTGCTGTCATGTTTATATTAATCTCCTATAAATTCTATTTTAATTTGCTTGTAACTATCATTTAAATAATAGCCAATAGATATAATATCATTGTTTATTGATAATGCAAGCTCTTTAATAGAAAAAACAATACTACCCTCAGATGACTTTACTTTGATATAAGGTTTATCCCTTAAAACCACAAAAGTCTCATGATCTTCGTCCTTTCGAAATATCGTAATTCCATTATTAAAGATGCGTACATCATTTAAAACACCCAACGAATCAGCATAAGAAAAATGCTTCTTATTAATAATATTTTTCTCTCTAACTACTTCTTTATAATTATCTTGCTTATCTTCGATTGTTATAATTACATCCACAAGAAATATATTAACAGTACTTATCAATCATTTCAACAAGATTTTCAATTTTAAAAGGCTTAGATACGTAATCATTCATACCAGCATCCTTAGTCTTTTTAATGTCCTCAGCATAAGCATTCGCACTTAGGGCGATGATAGGCAAATTACTATCAATTCTATTAAGTTCCCTAATAGCACGTGTAGCATTTAAGCCATTCATATTAGGCATCACAACATCCATTAAAATCAAATCAAAATAACCAATCTCAGACTCTTCAAAGACTTTCAACGCATCAAGACCATCAACAGCCTCACTAACCAAAACACCCTCATCTTCAAGTAAAGTCTTGGCAATTTCTCTATTTAATTCATTATCCTCAACAAGTAAAACCTTTTTACCCTTAATAGACACCTTAGAATCCTTGGTATTCTTAACAATCTCAGGAGCTATCTTAAAAGGAATCATAACCTCAAAAGTACTTCCTTCACCCTTTTTAGAT
>CAKUTY010000158.1 GCA_934692455.1 uncultured Erysipelotrichaceae bacterium | reverse complement strand
GTAAATCATGATAAGTTAATTTCAATACTTAGAGAAGAAGTTAATGACAAGACAACTCTACATTTGATACGAAAGTTCCTAAGAGCTGGTGTAATGGAAAATGGTTTAATATCTTCAAACAGCGAAGGTATGCCTCAAGGAGGTCCTCTATCTCCAATACTCTCAAACATCTATTTGAATAAGTTTGATAAGGAACTAGAATCAAGAGGACTACACTTTGTAAGATACGCCGATGACGCTAATATACTAGTTAAAAGTGAATTAAGTGCCAATAGAGTGATGAAGTCAATAACTTCATGGTTGGAAAGAAAACTATTTCTTAAGGTCAGCGCAACTAAAACAAAAGTTGTAAGACCAAATGACTCAAACTTTTTAGGTTTTACATTTCTTGAACGTTCAGATGAATGGAAATGTAAGCCAATGGATACCAAAGTTCAAAGCCTATATGATAAGTGCAAACAAATATTAATCCGTAAGAAAGCAATAGCTATGACTACAGATACATTATTTACAAAATTAAATGAAGTAGTAAGAGGTTGGATTAATTACTTTAGTATAGGAATAATGAAATCCAAAATGGAGAAATTTGGGCAATGGTTAAGACATAAAGTTAGAGTAGTTATACTTAAGAAATGGAAAAAGCCCAAAACAATATACAAAAATCTAATGAGGATGAATTTAAAGTTTAAAAATAAGTTTTCTGAAGAAGATGTATATAAAGTGGCAAACTCAAGATTAGGACTATATAGAAAAGCTACAGGGAATATCATTAGCTTTATACTTAATCCAAAAATTCTTTCATATACCGATAAGAAAAAGGGGATAACCGGTTTGGTAAACCCCATTGAGTATTACTTATCTAAGTAGGCTGTGACTTAAATATAAATGTAGCGCCGTATACGAGAACCGTATGTACGGTGCAATTATCTAGAATTCTAGATAACACCACTTATCCATAATTATTGATTATCCCGAAAAACGCTTGGTTTACAGTAAAAACTAAGTATTATTCGGGATAATTTTATTTAAGTGAGTAAAGTTTCTTTAAAAGTTCATCATCATCAAGTTCATATTCATATGTTTGGGTGTTTAATATATTAATAATAGATGATGCTGAGTTAATAGCTTTTCTTTTCATCTCAGTATCTGCACTGGCATAAAACTCCCTAGTTGTGTTTATTTGAGCGTGACCTAACCATTCTGAAACCAACGGTAGAGGCATGCCGTTACGGTATAGGTGCATAGCTCTAGAATGACGAAACATATGACAATATATATGTTTAGGAAATTTTTCATCAACTTTATTAGCCATCTCGCAATATTGATCAATACATTTTTGAAAAGTATCAGGATTCATTCTTGTTTTTTCACCACCGTGGATTGTAAAGAATAAATAATCTTCAGGACTAAGATTGTAGTCTGCCAAATATCTTCTTATATGCTTAACGGTTTTATCCATTATTGGCACAAGGCGCATCTTCCTACCTTTACCACAAAGGGTAATATGTGGTGATTCATTCAAGAAAACATCCTTTAATTTTATATCTAACAATTCTTGTATACGAGCACCTGTGTCGTACAAAGTAATCATCATCGTTAGGTTTCTTCTGTCTTTTAATTTTGTTTGATTAGGTTGTTTTAAAAGTAGTTCTAGCTCTTCTTCACTAAAATAATCAATAATTGTTCCTTTTGGTACAGATTTTATTGGTATTGTCATAAGTTGTAGATAAGTATCAATTAATGTTATGTCGTGATTGGCTGCATATTTGTAAAAAGATCTAATAGCCGCTAATTTATTGTTTCTAGTTTTAATAGACCACTTCAACTTTTCTTCCTCATATTCAAGAAATGATTCGACAAGCTTTATGGTTGTATTTTTGAATTCAAAGTCTTTAAGTCTAATGTTTAACGTTTCTTTGGAGTAATCTAAAAATTGATTCATACAAATTTTGTAATTTTTAATAGTATGATTGCTGACTCCTTTTTGATTTGGCAAATAGATTTCAAAATACTCACGAATCATCTTAAAAAATCTTAATTCTTTATTTTTCATAGTGATACCTCAGGAATGATCGATTCCATTTTCGTCCAATCGATATTTTTTGAACTTATTAATCTTTCAGGTAATAAGTGAATATAATAAGCAGTTTCTTCAAAACTTGAATGACCCATATATGAACTCATATAAGGCAACATGTTGTTTAAATTCTCTCCTTCATCAATTAATTTCATCATAAGTGTTGTAGCGAATCGGTGTCTAAGATCATAAACTCTTACTCTAGAATTATTTGATGGCTCTTTTATCACTTCCCACATTTTTAAAAACTCTGTTCTAAGCCAAGTTGACTTATAGCTATCAAGAGTTGGGGAACTGAATAAAAAAGGACTGTTTATTTCATAAACATCGTTGGAAACTGGGATAATTCTTTCTTTATGAGTTTTGTTTTTCTTTATAAAAATTGTTTTATTGTCAAAATTAATATCACTTATCATAAGCTCTCTCCCTTCGTTTGGTCTTAATCCACAATAGAATATCAAGCGATATATTACAGATATGATTAATTTTTTATAGGAATCAGGTTCTTGAATACTGTTTTTTATGGCTAAATCAAATAATTTATTCAATTCATCATCAGTAAAGATATAAGGAACATATCTTTCTGTTTTTGGCGTGAAACTAGTGTCTAAAATAAAATCACATACACCTAAAGAATAGGCAAAAATAGTAAATTGTCTAAGACAAGACATCCTTGTTTTAAAACTAACATGTTTTTCTCTTGGCCTAATAACGCACCAAGGAATAGTCATATCTTTTGTGATGATGGTTTCTTCTTTATAATTGCTGTTAAGATATTTAGAAAAATCATTAATAAAGTACATAGGATTTTTAATGTCTAACCCTATACTTTTTCGATAATCTAAATAATCATTTGTATATTCCCAACAATATTTCATTGTTAGTCTCCTTGTTTTATATCACAAAAGGATAATGCACATTTCCTTAAACCATCAGTATCTAAGTTGATATATTGTTTAGTAGGTTTAATTGATTGATGGCCAAGAAATTGAGCCACTGTATATACTGATTGTTTAGACTTTATCATTTCGCTCGCAATCATTCTTCTAATACCATGGATCGTGTTTTTTCCTCCTACAATTACACCTGCATCATAGGATCTTCTTTTCAACATGTTGTTAATAGAAACACCATCATGTAATCCTATATATGGTTTAACAGCCCTTAAAAACAGAAGGTCAATCGCTGTTTTTGGTCTTCCATTAATGACATAATCAGTTAAAGCGTTATATACTTCGTCATTTAATGGCATTTTTAAATAATTATAAGTATTAATTTGCACAGTGGTGCTATCAATCTTATAATTTAAGTGGTTATAGGTTCTATTCGAATCTTAAACCAC
>CAKUTY010000157.1 GCA_934692455.1 uncultured Erysipelotrichaceae bacterium | reverse complement strand
TGCTTACAGATTCTAGAAGTTTTATATCTTATCCAAGACATGAATATTTTAGAAGAATTATGTGTAATTATATTGGTAGTTTAGTTGAAAATGGTGAGTATCCATATGATGAAGATAATTTAAAAGAAATAGTTGAGGGCATTTCTTATAACAATGCGCTTAAATACTTTGGATTTGATAAGGAGATTAAATAATGTTTTCAATTAAAATTAAGGTTCCAGAAACAATAAAAGAAGAATTAAATGGTCGTTTACTATTTATAGTTGATAAGCCAAATAAGAAAAAGGATAAAGAACTATTTAATCGTATTTCTTTAAATGATGGTTGTCCTTTCTTTGGGGTTACATTCTATGGCTTAATGCCAGGTGATGAGATTGATTTATTACAGCAAGCTAATCATATTTTAGGTTGGCCCTTTAAATTTGAGGAAATTCCTCATAAGAAGTTAGAAGTTCAAGCTTTCTTTATTAAATATTCAAAGTATGAAAGAAGTGATGGTCATACTGTTTATGGCATGGAGGATCATGGTGGTGGTGGCAATTTTAAGGAGAATCCATATAATCTTTATAGTGATGTGCTTACTGTTAACTATGGTAAACAAGAGATTAGTTTAACTTTAGATAAGGAAATTGAATTACCTTATGAATTAAAAGAAGGCATGGTGACTCAACAAGGTAATTATGAAGATAAGGAAAATATCAAGTATGTAAAGATACATTCTAAGTTATTATCAGACTTCTGGAATCATGATATGTATTTTGGTGCTAATGTCTTATTGCCACGTAATTATGATGCGTCTAAAAAGTATCCAATTCTTTATTGGCAAGGTCATTGGCCAAAGGATAGAGTTCCTTTGCGTTATGGACATGATGAAGAGTCAGATAAGGAATTTACTGAGTTTTGGGATAATGAAGCACCTGAAATGATTATTGTGTCTTTTAGAGATGCAAATATCTTCTATGATGATTCTTATCATGTAAATTCAGCTAATTTGGGTCCTTATGGTGATGCCTTGGTAACTGAAGCTATTCCTTATATTGAAGAAATGTTTGGTGGTTATAAGGAAAGTGGTGCCCGTGCTTTGGCTGGCGGTTCTACTGGCGGTTGGGAGTCTATGGCTTTACAACTTTTCTATCCAAAGTTCTTTGGTGGTACTTGGCCATTTTGTCCTGATGGCATGGATTTCCATGGTTATCAATTAATTGATTTATATAATGATGACAATGCCTATTATTTAAGTCATGATTGGTGTAAAGTAGAAAGACCTGCTTATCGTGATACTAGGGGTAATGTGATTTGGACTGTTAAAGATGAAAATGATTATGAACTAGCACTAGGTGGTGATAAGGCTCATGGTCAGGGCCAATGGGGCATTTGGGAGGCTGTTTATTCTCCGGTTGGTGAAGATGGTTATCCAATGAATGTCTTTGACCCATTTACTGGTAAGATTAATCGTAAGGTTGTTAAGTATTGGCATGACAATTATGATTTAAATGTTTATTTAAAGAAGCATCATAAAGAGATTATGAAGGATCTAAAGGGTAAGATTCATTTAAGAGGTGGTGATATGGATAACTTCTATTTGAATTTGTCTCAATGGGACATTACGGAAACTTTGGAGAAATATAAATATGATGGTTATTCTGTAACGTTTAAGAAGGGTGGCCATTCTTCTCATATCGCTTCTAAGGATTTAATTATTGAGATTGCGGATTATTTTAAGAAACAAGGTTATTAGGTGGGCTGAGGTCCACCTTTTTGGTATATAATCTTGGTATTGTTCTTTGAATGCTTATTTCTCAACTAGCGCCAAGAACCTTTTGGTGGGTTAACGAGGAGAAGGCTTATCGAATTTTTCGGCGGGTACCTTCCGTAGTGTCTACTGCGAATGGACTAATAAATATAGAAGTGATTCTAAAACAAATTTAGTCCAATAGATATGATTGATAATAATAGAAAGTTGAGAAAAATATATGTGCGGAATTATTGGTTGCGTGGGTTTTAATAATGCCTACGATGTAATAATTAAGAGTCTTAGTTTATTAGAATACCGTGGTTATGATAGTGTTGGTGTAGGTCTTTTTAATAATGGCAAAATTGAAGTATTTAAAAAGGCTGGTAGAACTGCTGATTTAGAAGAATTATTGAAAAATAATAGTTTTAATTCTAAATGCGGCATAGGCCATACTAGATGGGCTACTCATGGTGTTGTTAGTGATAAGAATGCTCATCCTTTTAAAGTTGGTAGGGTCACTCTTGTTCATAATGGGATAATTGAAAATTATAAAGAACTTAAGGAAGAATATAATTTGAGTGGTTTGAAGTCAGAAACAGATAGTGAAGTTGTAGCTGCTCTTTTAAATAAGTTTTATGATGGTAACGTCTTAGAAACAATTACTAAGGTTTGTTCCCAGTTGATGGGTACTTATGCATTATTGATGATGTTTGATGATAAAAAAGATACTATTTATGCGACAAGACATGTAAGTCCTTTGGTGTTTGGATACAAAGACAATGAGATTATGATTTCTAGTGAGGTGCTACCTTTAACTAATTACTTTGATGATTATAGTATCTTGCCAGAAGATTGTATCTTAGCCACAAATGACACAACTTTAGATGTTTATGATAAGAATCTAAATAAAATAGATGTTAATTTTCAAAAGATAAATGAAAAGAATGTTAATGAACTTGGGGAATATAAGACTTATCTTGATAAGGAGATTCACCAGCAACCTAAGGTATTAAGACATTGTTTAAATAATTATGTAAGAGATGGCTTACCTAATTTTGACTTAGAATCTTTAAAGAGTATTAATAAGATATGTTTTGTGGCCTGTGGTACTTCTTATCATGCTTCTTTAATGGCTAAAAGCACTATTGAAGAGTATGTTAAGATACCGGTAATTGTTGAAGTTGCGAGCGAATTTATTTATCATGAGCATTTTATTGATGATAAGACTTTGTTGATTGCTTTGTCACAATCAGGAGAAACTATCGATACGATTGAAGCGGCTAAATGTGGTAAGACTTATGGAGCTAAACTATTGTCACTTGTGAATGTTGAAAATAGTGAATTGGTTCATATTTCGGATTATCATTTATTGACACTAGCTGGAAGAGAAATGTCGGTAGCATCCACTAAAGCTTATACTTCACAGTTATTGGTTCTTAGACTCTTTGCCTACTATTTAGCTTTAATAAAAGATAAGATGGGTATAGATGAGGTTAAAGCTAAAATAAGTGATTTGTATAAGCTACCTTCAATGATTGAAGAAATCTTCAAAAAGGAAGATGATATTAATCAACTAAGTAAGGTTTTGGTGGGAAAAGAAATCTTCATGATAGGTAGAGCTAATGATTATACAAGCTTATTAGAGGCGGCGTTGAAGATTAAGGAGTTAGCTTATATCAATGTGAATGCTTATATGGGTGGTGAGATT
>CAKUTY010000156.1 GCA_934692455.1 uncultured Erysipelotrichaceae bacterium | reverse complement strand
TTGATGACTAAAGAAGACACTTATCAAGGAAAATTTTATGAATAATAATACTTTTGTACACAAATACATTAAAGGTCTAATTAACAAGAATGATGAAGTAGTTGATATGACCATGGGTAATGGCTTTGATACTTTATTTTTAGCTAATATATCTAAATACGTTTATAGTTTTGACATCAATAAGCAAGCCCTAGAAAACACTTATGAAAAAGTAAAAGATAAAGATAATGTGAAACTTATCTTAGATAATCACAACAACATAGATAAATACTTAGACCATAAAGTTAAACTATTCTTATTTAATCTAGGCTATCTTCCAAATAGCGATCAAACAACTATCACTAATAAAGATGATACCCTAGTGGCTTTTAAGAAAGCTTATGACCTTTTAGAAAATAATGGCTATATCATCATCACCTTTTATCTAGGACATAAGGGTGGTAAGGACGAATACTATCTGTTAGACAAATATTTTAAAGACAACAATATTAACATCATAGACAAATATAGAAGCTTTAGACATGCAGACGAGCCAATAACTTACATAATGAAAAAGTCCACTTAAGGACTTCTTCATATTTTTTGTTAGGGGACATTTATTAAGTATCTTTATTATAGGGGAAGTGGATACTTTATTATATGTAAGGATCTTTTCCTTACATCTATATAGTAAACAAATACTATCAACAAAATATGTTTCAATTATGTTAAATTATGTGTTTGCATTCTATAAGAAAAAGTCCACTTAAGGACTTCATCTTTCTTTTAAAAATTAGGGGATAATTATGATTTGTAGGTCTTTTACTTCCTACATCTATATATTAAACAAAGACTATCTAATTAATTTGTTTAAAAATTGTTAAAATATGTGAAATGTAAATTGTTATAATTCTTTTATGAACAAAAAGACAAAGAGAATTACTTTAATCATATTATCTATATTAATCTTAGTAGGATTAAGTATCTACAACATCACCTATGTAAATCCTTATGACTTTACCGTTAGAAAAGAAACCATCAAATCATCTAAGATTGATGATAATACTAACGGTTTAATAATCGCTTATTTCTCTGATATTCACTATGGTACTTTCATCAATGAAAAGCACTTAGAAACAATTGAAGAGAAAATCAACAAGTTTGATCCTGACATCATTATCTTTGGGGGTGACTTATTCGATAGTGCCCTAAATGGTAACGATCAATCTAAATTAAGTGACTTCTTAAGATCGCTTGAAGCTAAATATGGCAAATATGCAATACTTGGTGATAAAGACAACGAATATATCGAACAAGTAAAAAGTATTCTAACTGACACTGACTTTAGAATCTTAGACAACCAAAACGAAAAGATTTATGTCAATGGTTCTTATATTAATCTAGTCGGTTTAAATACTAACGCTGATGTTACAAGTGCATATGATGGTGTTAACCCTAGTAATTTCACTTTTGCGATAAGTCATTATCCAGACAATCTAGATAAAGTAGACTTCACAAAAACAGATTATATGTTGGCAGGACATTCATTAAATGGCCAAGTTTATATTCCATTATTTAATTTATTCTATCGTCCAAAGGGTGCTGAAAATTATTATCATAAGAAATATACGGTAAACGATACAAGACTTGATATTACAAGCGGTATTGGCATGATAGAAAACAGCATCCGTATGTTCGCGGATGCTGAAATCGTAATCTATAAGTTAACTAAGATCTAGCTGCTATCCTCTCGATATCAGCTATTTCTTTTGGAACATCACAAGACAAGATAGTAGCTCCTGTTCCTGTAATCAATAAATCATCTTCAATTCTAATACCAATGTTTTCATCTTCAATATAAAGACCAGGTTCATTAGTAATAACATTGCCTGCCACCAAAGGTGCATTACCAATATTAACATCATGAGTATCCAAACCTAAATGATGTGAAACACCATGGAAATAATATTCACTTACATCCTTAGTCAAACCATGCTTAGGAAGTTCTCTTGTATAGTAATCAACAACTAGTTTATTTAAATCCCTTAAGGTAATTCCAGGCTTAGCATTCTCTACCACAATCTTTTGAGCATTCAATACTAATTCATAAATTTCCTTTTGACGATCACTAAACTTACCATTAACTGGGAAAGTTCTAGAAATATCAGCACAATAATTCTTAAAAGTTGCACCTAAGTCACACAAGAACAACTCACCATCCTCCATTGTTTGATTATTATCACTATAATGAAGAACCGTAGCACGCTTACCACTAGCACAAATTGACTTAAATGAATTCTTATTACAAACATTTTGAGCCAACACTAAGTTAAACAAACCTTCCATAGTCATTTCATTCATACCAGGTCTAATTGAAGTCATCATTTGCTTAACACCAGCATTAGTGATATTGATAGCTTGTCTAATACAAGTCAATTCATAATCATCCTTAACCATACGAGACTTCGCAAGTAATGGATAAATATCCTTAATAATCAAAGAAGGATGATTGCTTCTTAACTTATTGGCGAATTTAATCGCAACAGTTTCCTCTTGACTTGCATCATAATGCCACAAATCAAAATAAACCTTAAAATCACTATTATGACGTTGACGATTTAAGACATTAGCTAAATAGCCTTCTAATTCACTATAATCAGAAACATTAGCCACGCCACTTACTTCACTAGCATCACTTGCTAACATTCTACCACCTACCCACTTAGCCATTAGCTCATCATAGGGTAAGATAAATAATTGTTCATTAATATGACCATCAATCATTGTAACAACCAAAGCCATAGTTTCCTTTTCTAGACCTGTTAAATAATAGAAATTACGATTAACATCAAAAGGATAAGCCTCATCCTCTGATTTCATAATAGGATTACCTGAAAATAAAACTAAAGCAGAATTACCGGTAATATCCTTAACTAATCTTTCTCTTCTAACTGAAAATAAATTCATCTAAAAACACTCCTTAAAATATCTCATCATCTTTTTTATCTAAATAAGAAACCTTAACTATTTCCTCATTCTTGATTGCCTCTTCAATTAAAGACTCATAATCAAACTTCGATTCATAGAATAAGCATTCCTTCTCTTTTGGCTTAGTAACCGGATTCTTAGGATCAAAAATAGTACAACAGTCCTCATAAGGAAGAATTGAAGTTTCATAAGTGCCAATCTTCTTAGCCATCTCAATACTCTCAATCTTATCCATCATACACATAGGACGAAGAATTAGTGTATCACAAACCTTCGCAATAACTGAAATACTCTCAGGAGTTTGAGAAGCAACCTGACCAACACTCTCACCGTTTGTGATTAAGTTAATCTTACGTGCCTTACAGATTCTATCCGCAATACGATACATCATTCTACGCATAATAGTAATCGCATAAGACTCATTAGCATGCTTATAGATAGCCAATTGTAACTCGGTAAAAGGAATAACATGAATGA
>CAKUTY010000155.1 GCA_934692455.1 uncultured Erysipelotrichaceae bacterium | reverse complement strand
GATTATAAGACTACACAGTTAGTTAAGAATATCGTTGATTTTGACTATATTGTCGTTAATAGCGAGAAGGAAGCTTTAATACTGGAGTATAACTTGATTAAGAAGTATGATCCTTACTACAATATTGTCTTTAAGGATGATAAGTCATATCCTTATATTCTTTTAAAAGATGGTGATATTCCCTGTGTTGAAGTTATTAGACTTAAGAAGAATAATCGTAAATATAAGGGTAGATTATTTGGTCCTTATCCTGATATTGGAGCTGCTAGAAATACAGTGGCTTTGATTAATAGACTATATCCAACTAGAAAGTGTAAGAATCTAGGTAATGAATTATGTCTTTATTACCATATTAATCAATGCCTTGGTTATTGTGTTAAAGATTATGATAGAGAAGCTTGTTTAAAGACTAAAAAAGATATCATTTCTTTTCTTCAAGGTGATACTAAGGATATCGTTAAAGACTTAAAAGAGAAGATGAATAAGGCTAGTGAACAACTAGATTTTAAAAGTGCCATTGTTTATCGTGATTTAATAAATGATATTAATGTATCTGTTAGTAAACAAGTAATTGAACTTCATGAAAAAGAAAGTTTTGATGTCTTTAATTATTTTGTCTTAGATGGCTATATTGCGATAACGGGTTTAAATATCAGAAATGGTATTCTTTTAGGTAGTGATAAGATGCTAGATTATCTTGTTGGTGACCCCGAAAATTATGTTTCTAGTTATATTTATCAATATTATCAAATTAATCAGACAGTCAAAACCTTATATGTTCCTGAAAACTTATTGGGCTATTTACAAGGCTTAGATGGAATAGAAGTATTAAGTGTTACAAAGGGTAAGCGTAATCAACTATTACAACGTGCTTTAAGTAATAGTGAAGAGGCTTTAAGACAAAATAAGGCTATCTTAACCTCTAAGGAAGTATATTACGATAGTATTAGTAAGGAATTTGAACGTATTTTTGGTAAGAAAATAAATAGAATTGAACTATTTGATAACTCTCATTTAGCAGGTACTAATACAGTAGCGGCCATGGTTGTTTATAAAAACTTTAAGCCTTCTAAAAAAGATTATCGATTATTTAAATTAGAGGAAGGTGCTGATGATTTAAAGTCGATGAAGGAAGTAATCTATCGAAGATACTTTAGGGTCTTGAAAGATGATTTAGAAAGACCTGATTTGATTATTGTTGATGGGGCGATGATTCAAATAGAAGCTGCTAAAGAGATTTTAGAATCTTTAGACTTAGATATCACACTATGTGGTTTGGGCAAGGATGATAGTCATAATACCGCTTATTTGATGAATTCTAACTATGAAAAGATTGATATCAGTCCTGACAGTAATGTTTTCTTCTTTTTAGCAAATGCTCAAGATGAGGTCCATCGTTTTGCGATTACTTATCATAAGAAATTACGTAATAAGAATACTTATAAGTCTATCTTAGATGATATTGAAGGCTTGGGCCCTAAGACTAGGTTGAAATTATTGAAACAGTATAAGACTATCTCTAACTTAAGGGAACAGTCTCTTGAAGAATTAAAATCAGTTTTAAATGCTAAGGTGGCTGAAAGATTGTATAATAAGTTACACGATGATAAAGAATCTTAATGAAACACTATCACTTCTTGTCTTAATTATTATGTGCCTATTCATGTTGAAGGTTGGATTGGGTATGATTTTTTCATCTCATTTAACAGGTACGGCAAGAGGTAATTTCGAATTACTTAAGAAGTATAGTGAAAATGATGAGGAATAATGGATACCATAACGATATTATTACTAATTTTAGTTATATTTTTACTTGCGGCAGTATTTGCGATAATTATTTATCTTTTAAGAAATAATAAAAGAAATGATCATTTAAGAGATGATCTTTTAATCATTACTAATCAAATTAATAATGTAAAAGATAGTACAACTGATCGCTTACTACAAATCGAGGAACATCTAACAAATAATATTATTAAGACAAGCGAGATAACTAATAATACTTTTAATCAAATAAATGAAAGACTTATTAAGATTGATGATAATCAAAAGGCCTTAGATGACTTATCTACTAATATCATTTCTTTAAAGGATGTGATGGTTGATAAGAAGACTCGTGGTACCTATGGTGAGGTTGAACTATATAGTATTCTTGAACAAGCCTTTGGAAGTGATAAGCATTTCTATGATAAACAAGTAACACTACCTAATGGTAGTAGGGTAGATGCCCTGGTTCATGGTTTTGGTTCTTTAGAAGATATTTGTATTGACTCTAAGTTTCCCTTAGAAAATTATCGAAGAATGTATGATAAGGATTTATCACAACTTGAAAAAGATAAGGCTAAGAATAGCTTTAAGGTTGATGTTAGTAAGCATTTAAATGATATTAGTTCTAAATATATTATTCCAGGTAGCACCGCTCCTATGGCTTATATGTTTGTACCATCAGAGGCTATCTTCTCAGAGATTTATGGAAACTTTCCTGAATTAATTGATAAGGCTTATGAATTAAAAGTTTATGTTGTCTCACCGACTACCTTAATGGCCTATATAACGGCTATTAAAAGTATTTATCTAGGTATTAAGAAAAATGAGAAGGCTAAGGAAATCGAAAGATTATTGTTGGATTTATCAGTAGAGTTTACAAGGCTCAAGGACAGGAGTGAGACTTTGCAAAGGGATTTTGAAAGAATAATTCCGGATTTTGAGAAGATGTTTGTGACGGAAAATAAAATAATTAAGCGTTTTGCGGCAATTGAAAAGGGAGATATTGAAAATGATTAAGAAGTATTTTGATAAACAACTATTTATAATGTCCATTGTGAGTGCCTTGGTATATTCCTTTGGCATTGCGAACTTTTCAATTCCGGCTAAGTTGTATCCAAGTGGTTTCTCAGGAATCTCACGTATCGTATCTGACTTATTAGGCGACTTCTTTCATATTAATATTTCTTATTCAATTTTATATTTAACTTTAAACTTTATTGTAGTAATTTTTGTGTTTACTAAATTAGGTAGAAAGTTTACTATTTATTCAACTATTCAATTCTTAATGGTATCTTTCTTTACTTCTTTCTTTAAACAAATTATTTTTATCAATGAAGAAATCTTAATGGCAATCTTTGGTGGTTTGATTAATGGTTTAGGTGTAGGTCTTGCCTTATCTAATAATTTCTCAACGGCTGGTTTTGATTTTGTCAGTGTCTTCTTCGCGACTAAATATAAAAAAGATGTATGGAACTACATCTTTGGCGTTAATATTATCATCTTATTGATGGCTGGTTTGATCTATGGTTGGGATAGAGCTCTATACTCAATAATCTTCCAATTTACAAGTACTCAGGTAATCAAGTCTTTCCATAAAAGATATACTCATAAGACACTTACTATCGTCACAAAGTATCCAGAGGAAGTATCTAATGCCATCTTAAAGAGTATAAGACATGGTATTACCGAAATTCACGCGACTGGTTTTTATTCTAAGCAAGATACAACTATTCTTTATTCGAT
>CAKUTY010000154.1 GCA_934692455.1 uncultured Erysipelotrichaceae bacterium | reverse complement strand
ATGCGGCACCATTATGAGATGCGTCATTTACAGTAATAGAAGAAATAGAATATAAAACATCAGTACTGGTTACTGCTTCAACGTTTATATTTTTGAAACCTTGAGCTTCTAAATAACCAACAATGCCGTTCTTGGTTTCATCATAAGAATTGCCTTTATAACAATTTCTCAAAAGGCCAAGAGGCAAAATTGTTGATTGTTCAACAGGCGCCTTGCCAGTAGAAACAGTAACCGAAATAGTAGATCCCTTATCAACATTTCCAGAAGCAGGACTTTGAGAAATGATGTTGCCACTTGCCACACTATCAGAACTTGTCTCAGTCACACTAACATTTAAACCATTATTAGAACACCAAGTCTTAAAATCATTTAAACTTTTACCCGTATAATTTGAAACACTCACCTGAGTATTTGTTGAACCGCCGCTTGTATAAACCTTACAAGAAATAGTAGAAGAAGAATATGAACATCCATACGTCTTACCAGCACTAGAAGAATTAGCTTCTCCATTTGTAAAACTGATACTTAATCTTCCTTGTGCAGCGTTTCTATTCTTATAGGCATTAGCTTTATTAACAGCATCCTCCTTGCTGATTCCATTAAATTCGCTCGCATTAAATGAATATTTACCAGCAGATAAACGATAAGTGATTGTCTTGCTAGTATCAAAAGTTCCATCTTCATATTCCCATATGCAACCTTCACTTATTGTTTCGGAGAATTTAGAAGGCTCTAGCTTAGAAACATTATTGAAACCTAAAGCTTTTAGCTTACTTAAGAAGTCAGCTTCAGTTAATTTTAAATAAGTTCCTGGAATAGTAGCTGTCTTGCCTGTAGAAGAAGATTCACCATTTACCTTACAAGAAATATTATTCTTATTAGCAGTACAATCAAAAACCTTGCCAGTTCCTACAGAACTGCTTGTTCCTTTTGTAAAACTAATAGTAATCAAATCACCATTAATTCTCGCATTACGAGCCTTTAAATCAGAAGCTTTCTTACTAGCTTCATCCTTTGTTAGACCATTAAAGTCATTCGCATTGAATGAATAAGGGCCAGCAGATAAAGCGTATTCAAGTGTCTTGCCTAAAGACAATTCACCATCATCATAAGAATACAAAGCATCTTTCTTTAGCGTAGTAGAAAAATAAGTAGTATCTAATTTCTTAAAATTAGTAAAACCTAATTTCTTACAAGCATCAATATAAGTTTGTGGGTCTTTGCCTAAATACTGATTATTAGTAGGAATTAAAGCTTTAGCACTATTATCACTTGAATAAACCTTACAAGAAATTGCATTCTTACTAGCTGCACAATCATATGTTTTGCCAGCCTTATCATCATTCTTATCACCAGCAACAAATTCAATAGTGATTAGTTTGCTGTCGATTCTTGCATTCCTATTCTTTAAATTAGCAGCCACTTTTTCAGCATCAGTCTTTGTCTTATCGTTAAATTCCTTTGCATCAAAAGTATATTTGCCTTCAGATAAAGCATAATTAATTGTTCTACTTGTACTAAAAGTGCCATCATCATAAGAGTAAATGTTGCCCTTTTCGATGCTCTCAGCATAATAAGTAGTATTTGACTTAGACAAATTTTTAAAGCCTAAAGCCTTTAGCTTAGAAATAAAATCGCTTTCACTTAAACCTAAATAAGAATCAGGAATAGTCTTAGAATTGCCATCACCCTTACCACTAGATAAAGTAACAATTAAAGATTGACCACCCTTAATCTCCTTGTTAGCAGGAATAGATTGTGAAATAAATTCGCCTTCCTTCGCAATATCATGTTCCTCGAATTTAATACTCAAATCAACCGCGTACTGTTTAGCCCATTCTCTAATTTCTAATTCAGTATAAGTAGAAAAATTAGGAACCGTAGTAACAATATCTTCGATTGATTTGCCTAGAGAATATGTTACTGTTATATTATCGCTCTTAGTCGCATTACTTGGATTAACACTAATTAATTTACCAAATTCTTGAACATCGCTTGTTTCATATAAGAAAGAAACATTTGTATATTCATTGGCCAAAAACCATTTTCTAGCCTCATCAGCTGACATATTTTTAATTTCAGAAGCTACATCCTTAGCACCACTTGGATCCTTGCCGTTTGAATAAACAATAGTTAAAGAATCATTAATCTTTTCGCCTTCTTTAACAGATTGATAAACTACATAGTTTTGTTCAATGACGTCATCATATTGAAAAGAATAATTATATTTACTCTTATCAAGTTTGTTATCATCAATCCATTTTTCAACCTCAGTCTTATTCATGCCGCTAAAATTAATCGCAACAATGCTCTTATCAAAAGGGTTACCAAATAGTGTAAACGCAAACCATACGCAAACACCTATAATAGCTAATAGTAATACACTCAAAAAGATATTTAATTTACTGCTAAAAAAATCTTTCATTATTTAACCTCCAACATTAATCTATTCTTTAAATTGCTCTTGAATATTCTATAAGAAGCGCCATCTTTTGTGATAGTATTATCTACATTTTTCGCAGTAGTTAAATCTATATAATCAACAAATTCACCGTTACGAACTTTCAAGATAATCGAATACATCCCTTTTCCAATATTACCGATATTGTCAGTACCTTTGAAAGAAATATAATCTAAATTATAAGAAGATTGTAATGCTTCTTTATAATCAAAATCTGATTTATAGTTTTCACATTTAATTTCATAATAATTGTCAGCACTATCAACAAGATATAAAGTTGTTTCTAGATTATCCAAATTATCATAATTTGTGTAATAAATCATTGAACGCCCATCAATATTGAAATTTAATTCATCATCAATTTCAATCAAATCGAATGAGAATAAAGAATTTCTAATTGAATTATCAGGCTTAGAAATCTCTGCATAATCAATAATTTCAGGGATACTCTCAGCTTCAATTTCAACACGATAATTATAATAAGTATTAATCTTGATTCTATAATTCATTTCATTGAAAGACACATTGATATTTGCGAATTCAAACTTTGTTGTACTCAATTCGCCATCATATTCATATCCATCATTATTAACGGAAACTTTTAAAGAATAAGAGCCTTCATCAAAATCACTTAGAGGTATATCAACACTATAAGCTATATATTTATAAGTATGTGTGTCACCAAATGAAATGCCATCAAATTCAGATACGGTTGTTTTATAGGTTTTCATCACTTCTTTAGATAAATTATCAATAGTTTTTATAGAAATAGATATCTTATCCAAGTTCAAGGCACTCATACCTTTTATAAAAGCTAATCCATCGATGTGAATAACATTATTTTCAACACTTAGATTATTAATCTTTTGCATTAAACTTAAATCTTTGTCTGGTTTATCATAAGTATTCTCATTTTTCTTATTAATAACCGTTAAATATTCACTATTAATATAAGCAACACTTCTATCGAAATCATATTCACCATAGGATATAGGATTCAAATTGCCTGTAGTAATCGGAGTTCTATGAGTCTTAATATTACCATTTTCATCAATTGGATTAGTTGA
>CAKUTY010000153.1 GCA_934692455.1 uncultured Erysipelotrichaceae bacterium | reverse complement strand
GGGATTTGGATTGATTTGTAAACATTCTTGATTATGAAAATGAAAATTAGAGAAGTTAAATTGAATGATATTAATGATGAGTTAGCGGAAATGGTGGCTTGTTTAATAATTCGTTGTTTTGGTATATAATTTAGGTAATAGAAGTATTGAATTTGTGCTTTGAAATTGTTAGTATATTTGTACTAAGAAAGTTTACCGCTGACCAATATGCGGTATATAAATGGTTGGGTTGAAAGTTTACCGCTGACCAATATGCGGTATATAAATGGTTGGGTTGAAAGTATAGTCCTTTGCCGAAAGGTGAGGACTTTTTTTCTCCCTATGAAAGGATTTTGACAGATGAAGAAAACTGGTTTTTATATCATAAAAGATGCCTTTTTTAAGGAAATGGCTGATCCATATCTTAAAGGCAATAAAGAAGAAAATAGACCTCATTACTATTGTTTCGAAGACAAAAGTTCAGATATTTTTTGGATGATTCCATTATCAAGTAGGGTTGAGAAATATAAGCGAATTATTGAAAAGAAAGAAAAGAGCGGCAGAAGCTGCGATATTTTGCATATCACAAAACTAGACAATGACAGGGAAAGTGTCTTTTTGATTCAAGATATGTTTCCGATTACGGAGAAATATATAGAACGCGAATACACGATAGCAGGCAATAATCTATTGTTAACAAGCGAACATACTATTAGGGAAATCGATCATAAAGCTAGAAGGGTCTTAGGCTTATTAAAGCGAGGGGTAAAATTTACACCAACACAGCCTGATGTTTTATTGATTCTAAAAAAGTTAACGCAGCAATAAATTGCCAACAGTTTTTTGGAGAGTTTAAATGAAAATTAGAGAAGTTAAATTAAATGATATCAATGATGAGCTAGCAGAAATGGTGGCTTTGTTTAGAGTAGAACTGCGTTCATATAAAGGAATAGTATCGACACCCAATATCGAAGCTGGTAAAGAAGAAATGGATGAATATCTATTGGCTGATTTTCCAGTGTTTGTAGCTTTAGTAGATGAAGATTATGCAGGGTATATGGTTTGTCGTATCCAGGATGATGTTGTTTGGGTAGAGTCTATTTTTGTTAAGGAAAAGTATCGACGCTTGGGTGTTGCGACTGCTTTGCATGATAAAGCAGAAAAACTTGCTGAAACACATGGCAATGAAACCGTCTATAACTATGTTCATCCTAATAATCATCGAATGATTGAATTTTTAAGAAAGCGTGGTTATACGGTTTTAAATCTAATTGAGATTAGAAAGCCTTATAAAGGTGAAAAGTTAACTCAGACAATTGCTGTTGGTAAGCATAAATTCGATTATTAAAAGTAATGTTCGTATTTGCCAATTTTTTGATTTTTTGGCAAATACGAACATTGTGTATTTAACTGAAAGACAATTATTTTAATAAAATCTTGAAGAAATGCACATTTTTACGTTTTAAAATATTGAAGAAATGCATATTTTTCATAATTGTGTTGATTAGTAATTCTATATATAACTGAAAATAATGTAAAATATTAACGTATTAATTGATTAAAAATATTAGGGAGGGTTTTCAATGAACGTTACTGAAATCAGACGTCCGGTTGATATGGAGAGAATTACAACACCGGAATTAGCACAAAAATTTATTGATGAACAAATCGCATTAATTAAGGAACAAGTAGGGGATAAGAAAGTTCTTCTAGCTTTATCTGGTGGTGTTGATTCTTCTGTTGTTGCTGCACTTTTGATTAAGGCTATTGGCCAACAACTAGTTTGTGTTCATGTTAATCATGGTTTATTACGTAAGGGTGAGCCTGAGCAGGTTGTTGAGGTGTTCCGTAATCAAATGAATGCTAATCTTATTTATGTGGATGCTACTGATCGTTTCCTTGAAAAGTTAGCAGGTGTTGCTGATCCTGAGACTAAGAGAAAGATAATTGGTGGTGAATTTATCGAGGTGTTTGCTGAAGAGGCAAGAAAGCTTCAAGGTATTGAGTTCTTAGCTCAAGGTACAATCTGGCCAGATATTCTTGAATCAGAAGATGGTATTAAGGCACATCATAATGCTGGTGGTCTTCCTGAAGATATGGAATTTGAATTGGTTGAACCAGTTAGAATCTTATTTAAAGATGAGGTTCGTGTAGTTGGTGAAACATTAGGTTTGCCTCATGATATGGTTTATCGTCAACCATTCCCAGGTCCAGGTCTTGGTGTAAGATGTCCTGGTGCTATTACACGTGATCGTTTGGAGGCTGTTCGTGAGTCTGATGCGATTCTTCGTGAAGAATTCGCTAAGAATGGTTTGGAAGAAAAAGTATGGCAGTTCTTTACTGTAGTTCCTGAATTTAGATCTACTGGTATCAAGGATGGCAAGCGTGCGTTTGAATGGTGCTGTATTGTTCGTGCAGTATGTTCAATTGATGTTATGACCGCTACTGTTGCTGAAATTCCTCATGAATTAATGGTTCATATTACTGATCGTATTACTCATGAAGTTGCAGGCATTAATCGTGTATTGTTTGACTATACACCTAAGCCTACAGGTACTGTTGAATTTGAATAAATAATAAAAAAGCCGAGAGGCTTTTTATTGTTGGATTAACTTAAGAAGATCAATCGGCTTATCAAAGACATATTTACAATTAAGAGGGAATGATGATACACTTCCCCATTTTGCGTATCCAAAGTCAATAGAAGCGTTATTAGCTGCTTCTTGATCGGATGATGAATCTCCAATGTAGATTACTTCGTTTGGAGCTAATTGTAGTCTTTCTAAACACATTAATAATGGTTCTGGATCTGGTTTGTGTTTTGTGGTATCTTCCGCAAGAACAGCAGTATCCATATATTTGTCTATTCCTTTTGAACAAATATCTATCTTGTATTGTTCATGTTTTTTGGCTGATACAATTGCTTGTTTAATATTGTTCTTTTTAAATGTTTCAAACACTTCCATGAATCCATCATAAAGAATAGCACCTTCTTCGTATTCGTTTACATATTTAACCCATCTTGCATAAGTAGTAACAGGATCTTTGATCTTTAATTCTTCCATTACCTTCATTCCTGGATAAGAATAGAATTTTAATACTTGGTCAAATGTCCATTTTTCACCTGTTTCTTCTTCAATAATCCTTAATAATGGATACATATTCATATCTAGTGTGTTTAATATTGTTCCATCAACATCATAAATAATTGTCTTGTATTTGTTCATATGCCTTATTTTAACATTTATTACGAACACTTCTTCTTTGGTTGTACCTAGAATTAAGGAAGTTGCTATGCTTATTGATCCTGATGTAAAAAAGTGGATTATTGATAATGATGTTCATTTATATAATTTTGATGAAATATAAAAATATAAAATGGGAGCATTTTATTTACGCCATATTTACGCCAAATAATTACGCCATAAACATTATATAGGACAAAAATAGAAGGCACTTATATAATAATAAACGTGGAATGTGGCGTACGTTATAAGATTGCGATTTGTGATGATTTAGAAAGTGATCGTGATTATCTTAAAGATTTATTAAATAAGTGGGC